>JBEGNG010000018.1:0-16800 GCA_041182645.1 Planctomycetota bacterium | reverse complement strand
CGACGCCACGCAGATCGCGCAGACGAAGCGCGCGGTGCGCTGCGCCGCCGGCACGCCGGTGAGCTCACGCAGCAGCCGGGCGTTGTTGGCTGCATCACGTTCCTCGCGCGTGGAGCCGATGCCCGCGTAGCGTGCGCTGTGCACGCCCGGACGTCCACCGAGCGCATCGACCTCGAGCCCGCTGTCGTCGGCGAGCACGGTGCGGCCGAGCGCGGCTGCGTAGGCGCGCGCCTTGATGGCGGCGTTCTCCTCGAAGGTGTCGCCGGGTTCGTCGGGCTCCGGGACGCTGGCGCCGAGGTCATCGAGCCCGAGCACGCGCACGCCGTGGGGCGCGAGGATCGCGCGGATCTCGTCGACCTTGTGGGGATTGCCGGTGGCGACGACGAGCTCCATGGGTCAGGTCTGCAGGACGCCGACCTTGAGTTCGCCCACCGGGGCCTGTGCGGCGATCCGCAGCGCCATCGTGAGTTCGTCGCGCGTCCGGTGCGGTTCGATGATCCGGTCGACCCAGCCGCGGCTCGCCGCGTAGCGGATGTCCTGCTGCTCGGTGTAGCTGGCGGTGATCGCCGCGAGCAGCTGCTGGCGCATGGCGTCGTCGACCTGCTCGCCCTTGCGCTCGCGCGCGGCGAGGTCGATCTGCAGCAGCGTGCCCGCCGCCTGCGCGGCCCCCATGACGGCGCACCGTGCGCCGGGCCAGGCGAGCGTGAGCATGGGATCGAAGGCGCGGCCGCACATGGCGTAGTTGCCCGCGCCGTAGCTCGCGCCCGTGATGAGCACGATCTTGGGCACGACGCTGTTGCTCATCGCATTCACGAGCTTGGCGCCCGAGCGGATGATGCCCGCCTGCTCGCTGTCGCGGCCGACCATGAAGCCCGTGGTGTCGTGCATGAACACCAGGGGAATCCGGCGCTGGTTGCAGTCCAGGATGAACCGTGCCGCCTTGTCGGCGCTGTCGTCGTAGATCACCGCGGGCATCGCGCCCGCCTTCGACGGGCCGGCCTTGCCGCCGGGCATGGTGCGCTGCGTGAGCTTGCGCTGGTTGGCGACGATGCCGCACGGGAACCCGCCGATGCGGGCATAGGCGCAGACGATGCTGCAGCCGTACTCGGCGCGGTACTCGTCGATCGAGCCGCCGTCGACGATGCACTTCAGCAGGTCGACGACGTCGTACTGCGAGCCCGGCTCGGATCGGTGCACGGCGTACACCTCGGACGGGTCACGCTCGGGCGACGAGGGGGCGATGGGCGGGGTGCGCGCCGCGGGTGCGGCCTGGTTCGCCTGCATCAGCCGACGGAGCCGTTCGATGCACGATGGGTCGTCCTTCTCCTTGAAGTCGATCGTGCCGCTGACGGCCGCATGCATCGACGCGCCGCCGAGGTCCTCGCTCGAGACCTCCTGCCCGATCGCGGCCTTCACGAGCGCGGGCCCGGCCAGGTAGAGGCCGCTGCCCTCGGTCATGAGCAGCGTGTCGCACATCACCGGCAGGTAGCCGCCGCCCGCGACGCAGTTGCCCATGATCGCCGCGTACTGCGGGATCCCCTGCGCGCTGATGACCGCGTTGTTGCGGAAGATGCGGCCGAAGTCGTCGGTGTCCGGGAAGACGTCCTCCTGCAGCGGCAGGAAGACGCCCGCGCTGTCGACGAGGTAGAGCAGCGGCAACCGCGCGCGCTCCGCGATCCACTGCGCCCGGATGATCTTCTTGCAGGTCATCGGGAAGAACGCGCCCGCCTTCACGGTCGCGTCGTTGGCGACCACCATGCAGAGCCGGCCGTCGACCTGGCCGATCGTGGTGACGACGCCGGCGGCCGGCGCGCCGCCGTACTCCCGGTACATGGACCAGGCACTCATGAGCCCGCACTCGAGCGTGGGCGTGCCCGGGTCGAAGAGCAGCTGCATGCGTTCCCGTGCCGTCAGGCGGCCGTGCCGGTGCTGCCGCTCGGCGCCCGACGGGCCGCCGCCCTGCTCGAGCTTGGCGGCGAGCGCGACGAACTCATGCGTGGCCTGGCGCAGCGGGGAGTCGGCGGTGGTCGTCATGGGTCGTCGAAGCATACGGATCGGCCTCCCCTCGGTCCGTCACCCATGCCTGATAACGCTGGACGGATCGCCTCATGCTCTTGACCCGACGGAAGGCACCGCTACCATGCGCGACTCACAACTCTGGAAAGGAACGGGTCCGCGACGGACCCACGCCACAGCAATGCCGACCTCGACCGCAGCCAAGACCACGACCATCGCCGCGAACCGCCGCCACGAGCGCGACACCGGATCGCCGCAGGTCCAGATCGCGCTCCTCACGCAGCGCATCAACACGCTCCAGTCCCACTTCAAGTCCAACCGCAAGGATCACGCCGGCCGCCGCGGCCTGCTGCTCCTCGTCGGCCAGCGCAACCGCCTGCTGCGATACCTCGCGCGCGTGGATCGCCCGGGCTACACCGACCTCATCAAGAAGCTCGGCCTGCGCAAGTAAGCGCACGGGCTTCGCCGCCCCCGGCGGCAGTGGGCAATCGGCAGCCTCGCGGCGATCCGCGATCGGCTGCCCGTTGGTCTCTGCCTCCATGGGGCGGTGCTTCACCACACCACATTCCAAGAAAGGTCTCACCCATGGGTCAACACACCCCCTGCTTCGTTGAACGTGAAATCGGCGGGCGCACGCTCCGCTTCGAAACCGGCAAGGTCGCCAAGCTCGCCAGCGGCGCCGTCATGGCGCGCTACGGCGACTCGGTCGTCCTCGCAACCGCCGTCCGCGCGAACCCGCGCCTGGGCATCGACTTCTTCCCGCTCACCTGCGACTACCGCGAGAAGCTCCCCGCGGCCGGCAAGTACCCGGGCGGCTTCCGCAAGCGCGAAGGCCAGCCGAGCGAGAAGGAAATCCTCACCATGCGCATGATGGATCGCCCGATCCGTCCGCTCTTCCCCGAGGGCTTCGTCGACGAGATCCAGCTGCAGGTCAGCGTGCTCTCGCACGACGGCCAGAACGACACCGACGTCATCGGCTGCTCCGCCGCCTCGGCGGCGCTGTCGATCACCGACGCACCCTTCGAGGGCCCGATCGCGACCGTGCGCGTGGCACGCATCTACACCGACGCCGGCGCGCAGTTCGTCATCAACCCCACGCAGGCGCAGATCGAGTTCAGCGACCTTGACCTGGTCCTCTCGGGCCACAAGGACGGCGTGAACATGATCGAAGTCGGCGCCGCCGAGATCACCGAGGCCGACATGGTCGCGGCGATCCGCTTCGGCCTCGAGCACGGCATCAAGCCGATCCTCGAGATGATCGACGAGCTTCGCACCAAGAGCGGCGCTCCCGCCGTGCGCATGGGTGACCGCATCCTGCCCTCGGCCGAGGTCATGGCCCTGGTCAAGGAGAAGGCCTACGACGAGCTCACCAAGGCCCGCCAGATCAACGGCAAGGAAGCACGCAACAGCGAGGTCGACCGCGTCAAGAAGTGGTGCATCGACTCGTTCTTCGCGGTCCCCGCGGGCCTGCCCTACACCGAGCACGTGGCCGCCGAGAAGCGCGCGCGCGAAGCCAAGGAAGCGCTGCGCCTGCTCGAGAAGAAGATCACCCACAACCTCGTCGCCGAGAAGGGCATCCGCGCCGACGGCCGTCCGCTCAACCAGATCCGTCCGCTCGACATGGCGGTCGACTTCCTGCCCCGCCCGCACGGCAGCGCGTTCTTCCAGCGCGGCGAGACGCAGTCGATCGTGACCTGCACGCTCGGCACGATGAAGGACGAGCAGATCGTCGACGGCCTGCTCCCCGAGTACGCCAAGAAGTTCTACCTGCACTACAACTTCCCGCCCTTCTGCACCGGTGAGGCCGGCCGCATCGCCGGCCCCGGCCGCCGCGAGATCGGCCACGGCGCCCTCGCCGAGAAGAGCCTGCTGGCGATCCTGCCGAGCACCGAGGAGTTCCCCTACACGGTGCGCCTGGTCAGCGACATCACCGAGAGCAACGGCTCGAGCAGCATGGCCAGCGTGTGCGGCGGCTGCCTCGCGCTGATGGACGCGGGCGTGCCCATCAAGGCGACCTGCGCCGGCATCAGCGTGGGCCGCTTCACCAGCTCGGCCGGCAAGGTCACCCACGTGACCGACATCATCGGCGAGGAGGACTTCTTCGGCGAGATGGACTTCAAGGTCTCGGGGACCCGCGAGGGCATCACCGGCATCCAGCTCGACCTGAAGGCCCGCGGGCTCGGCGTCGCGGAGATCGAGACGATCTTCGCCCAGGCTCGTGAAGGCCGGCTGTTCCTGATCGAGAAGATGGAGGCCTGCCTGGCCAAGCCGCGCGCCGACCTCAAGCCGCACGCGCCGCGCATCATCACGGTCAAGATCGACCCCGAGAAGATCGGCAAGCTCATCGGCCCCGGCGGCAAGACCATCCGCGGCATCCAGGACCGCACCGGTGCGCAGATCGACATCAACGAGGACGGCACCGTCTTCATCGCCACGGCCGACGGCAACGCGGCCATGCGCGCCCGTGCCGAGGTCGAGGCGCTCGGCGCCGAGATCAAGGTGGGCTCGATCTACGAAGGCAAGGTCGTCGGCATCAAGGACTTCGGTTGCTTCGTGGAACTCGCCCCCGGCACCGACGGCATGGTGCACGTGAGCGAACTCGCCCACGGCTTCGTGAAGACCGTGACCGAGGTCGTCAAGGTCGGCGACGTCATCAAGGTCAAGGTCATCAACGTGGACGACACCGGCCGCATCAAGCTGAGCCGCAAGGCCCTGCTCGAGGCCCCGGCCGAGCCGGCCGCGCGCAAGTGAGTCACCCGGTCGGACTTCCCGTCCCATGGGGGACGGGAAGTTCGGCCGATTGTCAAGGTTTCGCGAGATAACGGGTTGCGCACCCGGGTTTCCCGGGCGAGAATCCGCGGTGTGGGGTCCGTGAAGCCATGGGCCGAACCACCATCCAGGACACGACCAAAGGCAGCACATGACCGACACCCAGAAGATCGAGAACGCCGAAGGAACCATCAAGTGGTTCGATGCCCGCAAGGGGTTCGGGTTCATCATCGGGCCGCAGGGCCAGGACATCTTCGTCCACTTCACGGTGATCGACCAGGAGACCGGCTTCCGGACCTTCAAGGACGGCGAGAAGGTCACCTACTCCGCCCAGTGCGGCACCACGAGAAGGTCACCTACTCCGCCCAGTGCGGCACCAAGGGCTGGTCGGCGACCTTCGCCCGCAGCACCGTCCGCGTGACCACGCCGCAGGCGTGATCCGTACGCGGGACGGGTGCCCGTGAACCGGCGACCGACGCTCCCCCACCAAGGCGGGATCGGCCATGCCTGACCAATCCATGATCGTCCCGACGGCGCTTGCGTGCATCGCCGGCGCCGCCGTCGCGTCCGGCGCGGCCTGGGCCCTGCAGCGCAAGCGCCTCGCCGAGCGCGAGGAGCGGGCCCGCGCCGCCGAGCGGCGTGCCGTCGAGGCGCAGCAGCTGGCCGAACTCGGCACCATGTCGAGCGGCCTCGCCCACGAGATCAAGAACCCGCTCTCGACCGTCGTGCTCAACGCGCAGCTCCTGCGCGAGGACATCCTCGATGCCCCGCTCGAGGCCGAGCAGTCCGCCGGCATGGTGCGCAGGGTCGATGCCCTCGTGCGCGAGACCGACCGGCTGCGTGACATCCTCACCGACTTCCTGCAGTACGCGGGGCGCATGAAGGTCGATCACGAACGCCTTGACCTGCGCGACGTGGCGATGGACCTCGTCGACTTCCTGCATGCGCAGGCCGCGCAGGCGGGGATCCGGCTGCTGCTCTCGCCGCCGCCCGAACGGCCGGTGGTGGTCTCGGCCGACCGTGGACTCCTCAAGCAGGCGGCACTGAACCTGATGCTCAACGCGATGCAGGCCATGGGGAGCGCCCCGCGCACCGACGGCGGCCAGCACGAACTCATGCTGCGCATCGAGGAGGGCGGCGGACGGGCGCGGCTCCACGTGATCGACACCGGCCCCGGGATACCGGCCGACAAGGTCGACGGGATCTTCCTGCCCTACGTGACGACGAAGACCGGCGGGACCGGGCTTGGGCTGCCGGTGGCGCGACGCATCGCGCGCGAGCACGGGGGCGACATCCGGGTGCACAGCGAACCGGGTCGCGGCAGCGACTTCGTCATCGAGCTTCCCGCGGCGGCCTGACGCGCCCGCGGGCCCGCACCGGCTGGAGGTGCGTCAGTCGAGCCAGTCCTTCGCCTTCAGCCGCTCGGGGACGTAGACCTCGGTGACGTAGGAGATGTCCTTGGTGATGAGCGACTCGACTTCCATCTTGAAGCCGTTCGTGAGCATGGCCTGGATCTCCTTCTGCCAGCCCTTGTGCCCCTCGAACCAGGGATAGGCGGCGATCTCGCGGGCGCGCTTGATGTCGTTCTCGGTGAGGTCGATCTTCACGGCGTCGTCGAGGCCGCACTGGCGGAAGTCCTTGGCGCGGATCCCCAGGAACTTCGCCTCGGGGATCGCCAGGCGCGTGCTCTCGAACGCCAGCGAGATCGAGCCCTGCTTGATCACGCTGTAGATGTAGTGCCCCCACGGGTCATTGTCGAGCACGCAGATGATCGGCAGGCCCAGTTCCTGGTTGAGCCGCTGCAGCAGCCGGCGGCAGCCGCGCGGGGGCTGGCCGGCGCCGTGCGTGAGGATGCAGTTGTGCTTCTCCCAGAAGCGGTCCTCGTTGAACCGGTTCCAGACCGTGCCCTTCTCGACGTGGAGGATGAACTTCGCCTCGCACTTCTTGAACTGGATCACGTCGGGCTCGACGATCGAGGGCAGTGCGTAGCCACCCGAGCCCATGCGGCGGCAGTCGATCTCGTCGCCCTTGTCGACGATCGTGATGTTCCCGACCATCGAGCCGCGGTTCTCGGCGAAGACGTGCAGCTCCTCGCGCAGCGCGCCGAGCGCCACCTCGAGGTCCTCGAGGATCGGGTCGCTCTCGTCCTGGGTGTCGAAGGTGTTCTCCTTGGTGCCCGCGACGGTGTGCTTGGCCTTGTAGAAGACGCCACGGAGGCTGCTGGTCTTGCGCGCCTCGATCAGGTCCTTGATCGTGCTCGCATGCAGCATCGTCTGCATGAACTGCTTGGCGGTCTTCAGGTCGAAGAGCGGGCGGTCGGCGGTGCCGTCGCCCATCTCGAGGATCCCCTTCCTGCGGTTCCACACGGTGTTGCTCTTCGTGCGGGTCGGGATGGACAGCTGCGGCTCGCGGCCGGACAGGGTCATCTTCGAGATGGCCTGCGCCAGCTCCACGATCTTCCTCTGGGTCCGGGCATCGCGCTCGGCGATGGATTGGGTGGTCTTCTTGGCCATGGTGGTGCTCGTGCTGGATCAGAAGAGCGTGGGGCCGTCCTGGGACGGGCGGCGCGGGACCGGCTTGGACGGTGGGGTGGGCTTGGACGCGGCGGCGGGTGCGGGCTTCGCGGCGGCCCGGGCCGGGGCCTTGGGCGGGGGCGTGGATGCACGCGACGCCGGCTTCGACGCGGGCGGCTTCGACGGCTTGGCCGTCGCCGGTGCCGTGGCTGCCGGGGATGGGACGGCAACGTCATCCGCCATCGCCGCGGGCACGATGAGCACGCCATCGTCGTCGGCGTCCTCCTCCTCGCGCATGACCTTGCCGTCCTCGTCGAGCTGCTGGTCGGCCACGGCGGTCTTGCGCTTGGCCTGGGCGTGCAGGGCGTCGTAGAGACGCTTGGCATCCTCGCCCGTGATGGCACCGATCGCCTTGGAGATCTCGCCGATGTAGCGCTCGAAGACGTCGCGCCGCTCGCCCTCGCGGCGCATCTTGGCGCGCTTGTTGAGGTACGTGCCGAGCTTGCGCCCGCACTCCATGAGCGCGAGCTTCATCTCCTTGCGGATCTCGTCGTAGTCGGCGATCGCTTCCTTGCTCTCGCTGGTGAACGGCACCCAGACGCTGGCCATGTGCAGCATGATCACGAGCGGCCCGACCGGCAGGCTGCCGCGCGGCTGCTGCAGGTTGTAGTTCCTCCAACCGGTCTCGAGCACGGCCTTGAACGAACTGCAGGCGCTCTGCTGGAACAGGAGCGGCACGCGGTTGGCGAAGCGGATCACGCGCGCCGGCTCGTCGCCCGGCAGGTCGCCGCCGAAGGCGATGGCGGCCTCGATCTGGAACGGCCGGCCGCGGTAGACCTCGGCGCTGCGGCTGCTCGCGGCGTAGAACTCGGCACGCACGCCCTTGAGCATGCCGGCGAGCAGCTGGCGCACGCCGATGGGCGCGAGGCAGTCGGTGGGCGGCGGTGGGAGCTTGACCTCCTGGAAGAACTGGAAGAGCTTCTCCGCCTGCGGGGCCTCGACGTCACCCGCGCGCGTGCGGCTGGTGGCCTCGGCCGCCTTGCACATCTGCGCGGCCGTCGCGCTGCTGACCCGGCAGAACCGTTCCTGCACGAAGTTGAAGAGGCTGCCCTTCTCGGTGGCCTCGTAGTCCTTGAGCATCTGCAGCAGGATGCCGAGCTCGATGCCCTTGGGGTGCGGCTGGATCTCGCGCGTCTCCGGGGGAAGCTCCTGCACGCCGCGCGGATAGATGACCACGCCGCCGGTCTCGGTCGTGGCGGTGGCCTTCGTCGCGGCACTCGCCTCGGCGTGGGCAAGGACCGACGCATCGTCGTCGGAGCCGGCATCCCGCGACGGCGGCACGAACGTGATGCGCGCGTGCGGATTCGCGATCGCGGTGAGTTCGAGGAACTCGTCGACGCTCCCGCGCCCACGCTGGTAGCGACCCTCGAGCTCGATGCTCACGCTCGTCCCGGTGCGGAAGACCTCGGTCGAGAGGAAGCCGCCCTCGGCAGCGAGGGCCCGCGTGCCGGGCGTGGCGGCCGAGAGGCGTGCCGGCGGGAAGTCCTTCACCTCGTCGTCGGTCGTGACCTCGGCGCGGTTGGTCTTGGTGTTCATCGCCAGCTCGATGTGGTGCGCCGCGCCGCCCGCCTTGGGCTTGGTGTGGATCACCATCGGTCGACCCGTCGTGATCAGCCCGTACATGCCGGCGGCGCTGATGCCGATCCCCTGCTGCCCACGGCTCATCTTCAGGCGGTGGAACTTCGAGCCGTACAGGAGTCGGCCGAAGATGTTCTCGACCTGCTTGCGCACGATGCCGGGGCCGTTGTCGACGACCGTCAGCCGGTAGCGCGAACTCTTCGCGGTCGCGGGGCGGTCGGGCTGGAGGTCCTCGATGAGGACGGCGATCTCGGGAAGGATGCCGGCTTCCTCGCAGGCGTCGAGGCTGTTGTCGACCGCTTCCTTGACCGCCGTCAGGAGCGCCTTGCGCGGGTTGTCGAAGCCCAGGAGGTGCCGGTTCTTGGCGAAGAACTCGCTGACCGAGATGTCACGCTGTCGCGTGGCCATCTCCTCTGCGGTTGCTCCCTTGCGACGCTTTGCGGTGGTCTCGCTCACGGCATCCATGCTCCATCTCGCCTTCGTGCGGCATCCGTGCCTTGCAGCCCCGGACACGCGGGGCGCTCTTGGATCCTAGCGACCGCCCCCGGGGACGCCATCGTGGCACCCGGTTGGCCGGGCCGCGGGAAACCGCTACCATTCCCGCCCCAAAACCCCACCAAAGGAGCCCAGCATGGAAACCACCCTGATCATCCTCAAGCCCGATGCCGTCCAGCGCGGCCTGTGCGGACGCATCATCACCCGGTTCGAAGAGAAGGGCCTGCAGATCGTCGGCATGAAGCTGATGCAGATCTCGCAGGACCTGGCCGCGACCCACTACAAGGACCACGCCAGCAAGCCGTTCTACCCCGGTCTGGTGCGCTTCATGACCAGCAGCCCGGTCGTCGTGATGGCTGTCCGCGGCATCGGCGCGATCACCATCTGCCGAAACATGATGGGAGCGACCTTCGGGTCCAAGGCGAATCCCGGCACGATCCGCGGAGACTTCGGCGTCTCGAACAGCTTCAACCTGATCCACGGCTCGGACGGCCCCGAGGCCGCAGCCCGCGAACTGGGCATCTTCTTCAAGGCAGGCGAGGTCATCGAGTTCCCGCGAGCCAGCGAGGCCTGGATCTACGACGCCTCGGGCGGCAAGCCTGAGTGAGCCCCACCGGGGCCGCACAGCCATCCTGACACTCGCGCGGCGCTCCTGGACACCAGGGGCGCCGCGATCGCTTTGGGACCCGATCAGCCCACGGCTGCCGAACACGGTTATAGGTCCTTGTTTCTTTCGAGCTTGTGCGAACCTTGAAACCGCCACGCGGCGTATGTCGAAGTAGGTTTCAGTATCGTCTGAAAGCCGTCCGCCCACCCCTTGGAGGCTCCCATGCCACACAGGCAGCGCACCGCAGCGATCCGCAAGCCGACCTTCCACCCCTCGGTGCTGTCGGCGTCGGCGCGCCGTGCACTGGGAGCCCAGGACGCGGACCTCGTCGCAGCCGTGATGGCCGAGGCCATGGACTTCATGCCGGCGCCCGAGTTCGCCCGCTCGAACGCCGAGCGCAAGATCTTCACCGAGGCCCCGTCGATCCGTCGGCCCAAGGTCGACTGGTACTGCCCGCTCATGCACGAGGAACGCGCCTCGGGCCGAGGCCACGATTCCCTGCTGCTCACGGGCGCACAGGAGCGCGTGCTCTTCATGCAGTTCAACTACGCCCGCTACCGGATCGCGCGGGTGCAGAAGGCGCTGCGCGGCGCCACGATCGAGATCCGCGAGGCCCGCGAGGTGCTGCACTGGGCCCACGCCGCGGCCAGGCTGCGTGACCAGATCGCCGAGATCAACCTCGGGCTCGTGCTGGCGATGGCCAAGCGCGTGCGCAATGCCGACATCGAGTTCGCCGACCTCATCAGCGAGGGCAACATGGCGCTCATGCGCGCTGTGGACAAGTTCGACTGTACCCGTGGGTTCAAGTTCAGCACCTACGCCTGCCGGGCGATCCTGAAGGCCTTCAGCCGACACGGCATCAAGCAGACCAAGCACCGCCAGCGCTTCCCGACGGAGTTCGATCCGGCGCTCGAGCGTGGCGATCACCCGGGCATCATCCGGGCCGAACACGAGCGTGAATGCGCCTCGGAAGTGGGCTGGCTGCTGGAATCCAACCAGGCCGACCTGACCTCGCTCGAGCGCGAGGTCATCGAGTGCCGCTTCGGGATCAATGCGCCGATCGCGAGCGCCCTGCCGACGCTCGAACAGATCGGGGCGAGCCTCGGGGTCACGAAGGAGCGGGTGCGCCAGATCCAGATCCGCGCGCTCGAGAAGCTCCGGAGCGCCTACATGGAGCGGGCCGAGCGCCGCGGCAGCGTGAGCGACGTCGAAGGGTCCCTGGTGCTCAACTGACCGCCCCGCCGCGCCATCCGCGCGTGGTGGCCATGGCGCAGCAGGTGACCGCTGCGTGCAGCAGGGCGAACCCCACGATGATCCCCTGGTAGCTCGCGGCGCCCTCGCCTGCCACGCCCAGCACCATCACCGGAATGACGGCTCCACTCGCGTAGCCGATGCCTCCGCTGGTTGCGAAGGCCGTGAATCCGGCCGCACCGCGATCCACCGCGTGCTCGAGCGCGAGGCTGGTCGGCAGCAAGGCTGCGCCAGCCAGTCCAAGGACGACGAGCAGCGCCACGAGCAACGGCTGCGCATCGCCGACGAAGGGCACGCCGGCGAGCGCTGCCGCGTACGTCATGCCGGCGACCAGGCGCACCTGCAGGGTGCCGATCCTGGCAGCAGCCGCGCCGGCCGGCCAAGCCCCCGCCGCCATGGCCAGCAGCGGCAGGCCGACCATCCAACCCCGCTCGCTCGCGTCGTAGGGGAAGAACCCGGCAAGGAACAGGCTGAGCGTTCCGGTCAGCACGCCGCCCGTGGCCCGATCGACGAACGCCATCGACAGCACGACCCACGGCGGCACGGAGGCCGGCACGGATGCCGACGAGCCGCGCGCAGCGGCCGTGATCGCAGCGTAGCCCTCGTCGGTGGGCTCCGTGGCACCCGCGATGCTCGACGATCGCACGAGCACCAGCACGGCTACGAGCGCGGAACTTGCGGCGCCAAGCAGGAACACCACGCGCTCCTGGCCCGGGCCGACCAGTTTCCCGGCCAAGCCACCGAGCGCCATGCCGCACCCCACTCCACCCAGCAGCACCATCGAGCCCAGGCCCAGCCGGGCCGGGACCGACCCACGGCCGGAACGCCCCAGGAGCTGCAGCAAGAGGCCGAAGGTGATGGCATCGGGGACCCCTTCGAGCGTGCGCACGACCATCGTTCCCGACCACCCCAGGGGGAACCACGGTGCCGACAGCAGCACGGCGTCCGCGACGCTCGCGATGACCAGCAGGCGAAGCGGCGTCACGCTCCGCTGCAGCCGAGGCATCAGGGCGACGGCAAGCGCCGCGCCGATCAGGTTGACCAGCAGGAAGGCCTGGGCCTGCGTCCGCGTGACGCCGTACCGATCGACCATCAGGTCCTTGAGGACCGGGACGACCATGGCATCGGGCAGGGCCGACAGGAAGATCAGCAGGCACACCAGACGCTGCACCACGGCACGGTAGCCGGGTCGGTGGCTTCCCGGCGGCTCGTGGCGGGACCGGCGGTCGCCCAAGCCCCCGGGATCGATCACTACCATCGCGTCATGGACAAGGTCTTTTCCTCCCCGAAGGCGGCCCTCGAAGGCGTGGTCCGCGACGGCATGACGGTGGCGGTCGGCGGCTTCGGGCTCTGCGGGATCCCGGAGCAGCTGATCCTTGCGCTGCGCGACAGTGGTGCGAAGGGATTGACGGCCGTGAGCAACAACGCGGGCGTCGATGATTGGGGACTGGGCCTCCTGCTGCAGACCCGGCAGATCCGCAAGATGGTGTCGAGCTATGTCGGCGAGAATGCCGAGTTCGAGCGCCAGTTCATGAGCGGCGAACTCGAGCTGGAGTTCACGCCTCAAGGAACGCTGGCCGAGCGCATGCGGGCCGGCGGCGCGGGGATCCCGGCGTTCTTCACCAAGACGGGCGTGGGGACCGTGGTTGCCGACGGCAAGCCCCACATGGAGTTCGACGGCGAGACCTACGTGATGGAGCGCGCGATCAAGGCGGACCTGTCGCTGGTGAAGGCCTGGCGGGCAGACCCGGCCGGCAACCTCGTGTTCCGCAAGACCGCTCGCAACTTCAACCCGATGGCAGCGACCTGCGGAGCCGTCACGATCGCCGAGGTCGAGGAACTGGTGCCGATGGGCACCTTGGACCCCGACCAGATCCACACGCCGGGGATCTTCGTGCAGCGCATCGTGGTCACCACCAGCGAAAAGCGCATCGAGCAGCGCACCGTGAGCAAGGCCTGAAGCAGGTTCCCGGACGTGCGCCGGCTTCTCGGACCACGATCCTGAATTCGGCACCTCTGACCAAATCCAAGCCACGAATGCGTCGATGGATGCAACATTGCGGCCCCACGGCCGTTCCACCCTGGCCTCGATCCGAACGACAACCGGAGATCACCACCATGAAGCGCTTCCTGCTTGCCGCTGCCGTTGCCGCCGCCTCCCTGACGATCGCCCCCTGCGCGAACGCGCAGTTGCCGCGCGAAGCGGGCTTCAACGAGATCTTCTCCACCGACTTCATGCCCAAGGACATGTCGCTCTTCGTCGACTTCCTCGAGCTTGAGGACTGGCAGAAGCCCGTGCTCGAGGCGCTGCTGTCGGACTACCAGGCGGAGTACCGGGCCGGCGAGCAGGGCCTGCGCGACAAGCTGACCACGATGAAGGACCAGATCGCCGGTGCGGGCGAGAACGGCGCGCTGACCGTGCTCATGAAGCCGATCGAGGAGTGGAAGGCCGAGAAGGAGGCGATGAAGCAGCGCTTCCTCGAAGACGTGAAGGGCCAGCTGTCCGATGCGCAGCTCGAGCGCTGGCCGCGCCTGGAGCGCGCCCTGCGTCGCGAGAAGCAATTGCCGCAGGGTCGCCTCAGCGGTGAGAAGACCGACCTCGTCGTGGTCATCCGGCAGCTCGACGTGCCGATCGAGATCCGCACCGAGTCCAAGGACGCCATCGCGGCGTACGAGACCGCGCTCGATGCGGCGCTGCTGCAGCGCGTCACCCAGCAGGAAGCGAGCCAGCCCCGCATCCGCAAGGCGCTGACCGACAACGATCCCGCCTCGGGCCTGACGGAGCTGGAGCGCATCGTCGCCGCCCGCATCGCCGTGCGCGACGTGAACGACGCCCACATCGATGCGCTGGCCACCGCGTTCGGCGCCGAGTGGGGCCCGCGCTTCCGGGAGCGTGCGATGCGCGATGCCTACCCGCTGGCCTGCCGCGCACCGGCGCTCGACCCGTTCTTCGAGAACGTGCTCGCCATCGAGGGCCTGTCGGCCGAGCAGGTCGCCCAGATCAACGACCTGCGGGCCCGCTTCGATGAATCGATGGCCGCGCTGCAGGTGCAGTTCGTGGCCAAGATCCGCCAGTCGGAACCCGAGCGCGAGACCGAGCGCGTTCGGCTCGCCGCGGACCAGGCACGCAACGTGCAGGCGACCAAGGGCGAGCAGGAGCCGTACAAGGACCTGATCACCGAGCGCGACCGCCTGACCGACGACACCCGGACCCGCGTGCTCGCGCTGCTGACCGACGAGCAGAAGGCGAAGGTCCCCGGGATCGACAAGTACCGCGAGAAGGAAGAGGAGCGGGTCAAGCCCGGTTCCGATTCCGCCAAGAAGCGCGAGGTCCTGCGCAGCGACGACGGCGTGCTCCGGGGCACCGGCGGCGACGGGCTCGGCACGCAGAGCCCCACGCCACGCGGCAAGGGCACCGGCGACGGTGCCGACGCCCCCCGCTGACGAACCGGAGTCCCATGCAGCAGCAGCCCCTCGACACGACGACCAACGAGACCGAGCAGGCACCGGCCGAGACCGTGCTGCAGGCGCCTGCCTCGGCGAAGGACGAGCAGGAACGCCTGCGCGAGCGGTGCGCGGCGCTCGGCATCGAGTGGCACGACAAGGCCCCCGAGGCCGATGCCGCGGTGGTCGGGCTCCTGCTGCCCGACGTGGCGGTGCGGCTGCGCGTGGTTCCGCTGCGCGAACGCAGCGGCCGTCTCGTGCTGGCGATGGTCGACCCCTTCGACATCGGCGCAGCCGACGAGGTGAGCACGATCGTCGAGCGGCGCGTGCAGCGCGTGGGCGTCGAGGCAGCCGCGTTCGCCGAACTGATCCGCAGGAGCTACGGCACCACCGCCGCGCGCATGGCCGAGAGCCTCGGCGGATCGGGCGAGGAGGCCGCGGGCGACAGCGAGCACAACCTCGATGCGATCGAGGCGGACGACGTGCACCGGATGGCCGAGGCCCCGACGCTCGTCAACCTGGTGAACCTGCTCATCCTCGAGGCGATCCAGAGCCGGACGAGCGACATCCACATCGAGCCCTTCGAGAGCGAGCTGAAGGTCAAGTACCGCATCGACGGCGTGCTCATGGAGCAGCCGCAGCCGCCCAAGCACCTGCAGGCGGCCATCGCCGGCCGCATCAAGATCATGGGCCAGATGAACATCGCCGAGCGCTACGTGCCGCAGGACGGGCACATCGCGCTGAAGTTCGAGGGCCGCAAGGTGGACATCCGCGTGTCGACCGTCCCCACGATCTACGGCGAGAGCATCGTCATGCGCATCCTGGACAAGAGCAACCTGCGGCTCGACCTGCAGACGCTCGGCATGTCCGAGACGCACCGCATGACGATGGACCGCCTGATCGAGAAGCCGCACGGGCTGGTGCTCGTCACGGGGCCGACCGGCAGCGGCAAGACGACCACGCTCTACGCCGCGCTGAGCAAGCTCTACGATCCGCGCAAGAAGATCATCACGATCGAGGACCCGGTCGAGTACGAACTGACGGGCATCAACCAGATCCCCGTGAATCCCAAGCGCGGGCTCTCGTTCGCGACCGGCCTCCGCGCGATCCTGCGCCAGGACCCCGACGTCATCTTCGTCGGCGAAGTCCGCGACGGCGAGACCGCCGACATCGTCATCCGCAGCGCGCTCACCGGCCACCTGGTCTTCAGCACGCTCCACACCAACGACTCGGTCAGCAGCTTCGGCCGCCTCGGCGACATGGGCGCCGAGCCCTACCTGATCGCCAGCGTCGCCGAAGGCGTGCTCGCGCAGCGCCTGGGCCGGCGCATCTGCCGGGCCTGCCGCGTCCAGGCGCCCCTGGGCGAGGACCTTCGCGCGCGGCTGGCACCCGAGGAACGCACGCAGTTCGGTGCCAACGCGTGGGCCGGGCTGGGCTGCGACGAGTGCCGCGGCTCCGGCTTCCGCGGCCGGCTGGGCTTCTACGAACTGATCCGCGTGAACCCGGCGCTGCGGCAGGCCGTGGCCGAGGGCGAGCCGGTGCACGTGCTGAAGTCGCTGCTCGGCGACGACTTCATCACGATGCGCAAGGACGGCGTGCGCAAGGCGATCGACGGGGACACCACCGTGAGCGAGGTGCTGCGCGCGACGCAGGACCTGGACGACGTGCCCGTCAGGAAGTGACCCATGCCGAGCTTCCGCTACCAGACCATGGGCCCCGACGGCACGATGAGCATCGGCTCCGTGTCCGCGGCCGACCGCGGCAGCGCGGTGCGCATGCTGGGCGAGCGCGGCATCCTGCCGCTGTCGCTCGAGGCCGAGGGCGTCGAGGCCGTTCGCGCCCGTGCGCCCAGGATGGCCGTTGCCGCGCAGGCCACGACCGTGCGCGGGAGGCCGGCGATCAGCCGCGCGGAACTGGCGAACCTGGTGCGTGAGCTCGCGACGGCGCTCGAAGCCGGGCTGCCGCTGATGCAGGCGCTCAGGACGACCCGTCGCCAGGCGGCCGGCAAGGCCCTGCCGGTGATCCTCGACCACCTCATCGACGGCGTCGAGGCGGGACAGCCGCTCT
>JBEGNG010000017.1:0-16130 GCA_041182645.1 Planctomycetota bacterium | reverse complement strand
GCGCCGACGCCAGCACGACCGGCTCGGTACGCCCCGCGATCCGCATCGCCACCTCGGGCGTCGGTCCGGTCACGATGCCCCACGCGACGTCCTCGAACGGATCGCCGTCGATGGCACGGAAGGCGCGCTGCCACGCTGCACAGGCGGCGCGCCCTGCTTCACCCGGCATCGCCACGACGATGGCATGGCCAAGAGGCTCCGGCCCCACCACCTGCGCAAGATCCGACGGGCCGCAGACTGCGATGGACCAGCCACGCTCCGTGGCCGCGGTGCGGACCACGGCCTCCCAAGCAGGGTCACCCAGACAGGCCCGACTCGCCAGCACGATGCCGCGCGAGGGCTGCTGCGTGCCAGCGCCCACGTCGCCGCACGCGAGAGCCGTCGCGATCATTGGAACCACCGCGTCCATGCGTAGGATCCTATGACGATGAACGACTGGATCCTCGTGAATGACGTCCTGCTGGCCGCGGGTGCGATGCTCCTGCTGGTTGCGGGCATCCTCGCCCAGCGCGCCTGGCGCGGGCGGCTCGTCCGTTGGAGCCCCTGCTGCCGCGCATGCCGCTTCGACCTCCGGGGCGTAGCCGGCGCATCCTGCCCCGAATGCGGCGCGGACCTCGGTCGGCCGGGTGCCGTCACCGAAGGACTGCGTCATCACCGCATCGGCCTGCTTGCCGGTGCAGGCATGCTGACCGTGTTGGCTGCCGGCCTCGTGGTGTCGTCACGCCTCGCGCTGCCCTCGCGCGCGTGGGGCTGGTGGCTGGCCAATCGGCCGGTGTGGGCCATGGAGGGTGTGCTCCGCGATCAGGATCAACTGGCGTGGCAAACGATCGACAACCGCGATCGCGCCGGCACGCTGTCCGATGCCGACCTGCGATTCGTGCTTGCGATGGCGTTGGAGCTGCCGACCTTCTCGGGCGGGTTCCTGACGCCGAGTTGGGCCTGGCTGATCAACCAGCACGAGCTTGGGCGCGTGAGCACGGAGTCGCTCAAGCCCATCGTGCTGCGTGCCCTTGAATCCATGGACGTCGGGCTCGGCATCGTGCCTGCCGGGCAGCGGGCGGGCGGCCAGGTGCAGATCACCGCGAGCAACCGCGTCGCGGGAATGCCGGTGGACGTCGACGCGGTCCAACTCATCGCCGTCGAGGCCGACCTCGATGGCACGTGGGTTCCGCTCGCGATCGAGCGACCACAGCCATCCATGCGCGGCAACCGCGCACTGTTTTCCAGCGGCGCCATCAGCATCAAGGCTCCGGAACGCCTTGGCCCCTGTGCATTGCGGGCTCGCGTCCGCCTCGTCGCGCGCGAGCCGTCGGCGAACCTCTTTCGCCAGGGAGCGGTGCTGGCCGAGTGCGAACGCGTGGTGTCCCTGGGCACGCTGCGCGTCCTCGACCCGACGGCGACCTTCGCACTCGGTGCCCACGACGAGACCTTCCGGGCACGCGTGCACGCCCTCGTCACGACAGCCATTGACTTCATTCCGACTGCGGGGAACTCGGCAAGCTCCCGCGGGTTCGATTCGACTTCCCTGGCCCCCAACGAGGGCTTCGACTTCGACCTCCAGGGCGTGCAGGGCGACCTCATCGTTCCGCTCGGACGGGTGTCGTGCGTCGGCGGCATGCAATCATCCAACCTGCTGGGCTCGGCCGGCATCGATCGGAGCCAGCCCTGGATCCTGCGGCTGGTACCGCGGCTCGATCGGGTCGAGGCGGAACTCACCGAACCAACGCGCATCTACGACGCAACCATCGAGATTCCCCGTGGCCCGATCGATGCCCCCGAGCGCGATCCCGACGCGGACGGAGACGACCAACCATGACCGCCCCAGCCACCGAGACGACTCCGGGGCCGACCCTGAACGTCGTGCTCTTCCAGCCGCAGATCCCCACCAACACCGGCAACATCGGCCGTACCTGCATGACCACGCGGTGCCGACTCCACATCATCCACCCGATTTCGTTCGAGATGGACGAGAAGGCCCGACGCCGGGCCGGTCTGGACTACTGGCACCTGGTCGATTGCCGCGAGCACGCCTCCTGGGAGGCCTTCCTCGAGCACGAACGCCCCACGCGACTGTGGCTCTACACCACGCGAGCCACGCGCGTGCACTGGGATGCCCGGATCGAGCGGGGTGACTACATCCTCTTCGGGCAGGAGAACGGCGGTGTGCCGGCCTGGCTGCACGACTGGGTGGCGACCACGCACGGCGAAGGCGCGAGGCTCACGCTGCCGATGATCGACGACCCGCAGGCCAGGAGCCTGAACCTGGCCACCGCGGCGGCGTGCGCGATCTTCGAGGGCGTCCGGCAGATGACCGCCCGGGGCTCGCCGCCCTACAGCATCGCCCGCTGAACCCCGCCGCCGCAGCGCAGCGGATGGCCCGAACCGCGGACGGGCGCGACGAGCGGCACCTGACCGGATCGACGTCACGGTCCGTATACTCCCCGTGGATGAGCGTGACGAGGCACCGGCCCGTCGCCGTCCTTGCCATTGGGCATGGGTCGTCGCCGGGTGGCTGGCCCGCAACGCCCCGAGGAACCCATGACGAAGCACCACTCCGCACGCGCCTTCTCCCTGACCGAGCTCCTGGTCGCCATCGGCATCATCGTGATCCTGATCGGCCTGCTCCTGCCGGCGCTCGGCAAGGTGTCGGCCCGCGCCAAGGTGGCGCAGACCCAGAGCCTGATGAACGAGTTCTCGAAGGCCTGCGACGCCTTCTACCAGGAGTGGGGCTACTACCCCGGCATCGTGCCCGAGAGCGTGCTCGCGGCGACCACCAACCCAGCCATCACCGGCACGCAGAACGCACTCCTGCACCTGATGGGTGGTGCCGTGCGCGACGACGATCCCGCGTACGACAACTTCACCGGCAACGTCCTCACCTTCAGCGACGGCACGCGGACCGTCCGCATCAAGGTCAACACCGGGCAGATCGGCCGTGGCACGCGCGTGGAGGGCAAGGATCGTCCTGCCTACTTCACGCCCAAGGACAGCGACCTGGGCGAACTCGAGAGCCCCAACGATTCGCTCGTCAACTACGCCGGCATCCCGCACCTGAAGGATGCCTGGGGCAAGCCCATCGTGTACCTGCGATCGCTCCGTGGCACCGGGCCGCTGATGGGTACCGGCTCGAACGCGGCTGCCATGCTGGCTGCGAAGCCGCAGTTCGTGCGCCTGACCGGTGACTCGTACTTCCGCGCCGAACCGCAGACCACCACGAACGACCCCGCCAAGTACAGCGTGCTCAACAACACGACCAACGGCACGCAGCTGCTCGCCGCGCTCATGCGCCACCCGGGCTTCGGCACCTTCACCAACGCCTCGACGGATCCGCTCAACGGCACCGCGAAGGGCAAGTACTACCTGTTCTCGCCGGGCCCGGACGGGATCTTCTTCAGCACGACCGACGGACCCGCGCTGGCGACCTTCACGGCGACGCAGTACACGGTGCCCAACCTGGTCACCGAGTACGACGATGTCGTCGTGACCGGCGGCGGCTGAACCGGGCCGGCCGACGGCCCGGCAGAGCGCTCCCGGCGCTCGATCCGAGCCGCGCGACATCTGCACCAACGACAGCGGCGCAGCCCATTGGGCTGCGCCGCGTTGCATCGTGCGTCGTCGTGTCGATCACTCGGGGAAGTCGACCGGCTTGTCGGCCGGCGGCGCAGCCGGCTTGTCACCGGGTTCACCCGCAGGCGGCTTGCCACCACCGGGGCCACCGGGGCGCTTGCCACCGGGACCACCAGGGCCACCCGGACCGCCAGGCCCACCCTGACCGCCGCGGCCCTTGCCCGCGCCACCCTTCTCGGCGCCACCCTTCTCGGCGGCTTCCTTCTTCATCGCTTCCATCTTGGCCTTCACGGTCGTCTGCTGGTCGGCCGTGAGCACCCCCATCACGGTCGCCTGGAATTCTTCGGGCTTCGGAGCCTTCTCACGCAGCTTGGCCATCTCTTCCTTCAGCGCTTCCATCGCCTTGGGATCGGCTTCACCCGCCTGACGGGCTTCCATCATCTTCTTCATGAGTTCCTCCATCTTGGGCTGGAACTCCTTGGCCTTCGCATCGAAGGCAGCGCGTGCCGCGTCGATCTTCTGCTTCTGGTCGGGCGTGTAGGTGCCCTCGACGCTCTTCAGCGCATCGTTGAACATGCGGTACTGGACCATCGGGCCTTGGGCGCCGCCGGCGCGGCGGCCCATGCCTTCCCGACCACCGGGGCGACCGCCCTTCTGGCCTTCCTTCCCGCCGTCCTGCGCCGGTGCGTCGCCCTTGGGCGGTGCATCCTGGGCGATGGCGGGCAGGCTGACGAGGGCGGCAGCCAGGAGGCTGGCCGCAACGGGCAGGTGTCGATTCAGGAACATGCTGTGCTCGCTTTCCGGGGCTGTGGCCCCTGTGTCGGAGGGAAGTTGCCGGAGCATAGCCACCGGGGACAGGCAATCATGAAAGCCCTACCATTTGCCCCCCACCACGCGCCATGACCACCCTCACCCCCGACCTCGTCACGCAGGCCCTGCGCACCGTCAACGACCCGGAACTGCACAAGGACCTCGTGACGCTGGACATGGTCAAGGGCATCCAGGTCGATGGCAGCACCGTCACCGTCGGCATCGAGCTGACCACGCCGGCGTGCCCGATGAAGGACCGCATCCGAAACGACGTCACGGCCGCCATCGCCTCGAAGGCCGCGTCGATCGGTGCGACGACCCCGCAGGTCGTCGTGGACTTCACGGCCGACGTGCGCCGCCCCAACCAGAAGGCGCGCGAGGGCGGCAACCCGCTGCCCATGGTCAAGCACGTGATCGCGGTCGGTGCCGGCAAGGGCGGCGTCGGCAAGAGCACGATCAGCGTGAACCTGGCGGTCGCGCTCGCCCGCATGGGTGCGAAGGTCGGCCTGCTCGACGGCGACATCTACGGCCCGAGCCTTCCCACGCTGCTCGGGCTCGATGAGCTCGGCGCCGTCGCCAAGGGCAACATCCTGATGCCGTTCGAGGTGCACGGCATCAAGGCGATGACCATCGGCAAGCTCGTCGATCCCGAGAAGGCGCTCGTCTGGCGGGGCCCGATGGCGCACGGTGCGTTCAAGCAGCTTGCCACGCAGACCGACTGGGGCGCGCTCGACTACCTGATCATCGACCTGCCGCCGGGCACGGGCGACGTTCCGCTCACGCTCGCGCAGCTCCTGCCCGTGACGGGCGCGGTCGTCGTCTGCACGCCGCAGCGGGTGGCGCAGGATGACGCGCGCCGCGCGGTGCGCATGTTCGAGGGACTGGGCATCGACGTGCTCGGCGTCGTCGAGAACATGAGCTACTTCGTCGGCGACGACGGCAAGGAGTACGACCTCTTCGGCCGCGGCGGCGCCGAGATGATGGCCCAGCAGATGGGGCTGCCCTTCCTCGGCAGCATGCCGATCCACATGGCGCTGCGGAAGAACTCGGATTCAGGCACCCCGCTGGCCAACTGGGAGGTTCCGGCCATGGGTCGGCAGCTCGATGCGATGGCGCAGGCGCTCGGGGGCCAGGTCAGCATCGCCAGCATGCGCGGCCAGTTCGTGCAGCCGACGATCAGCGTGCGTTGATCAGCAGTGGGTGCGGCCCGCGGGCGCGCCCTGCTCGACCGGGTACCCGCGACCGGCCCACGGCCAGTAGCCGCCGCGCAGGTTGGCCACCTCGTATCCGCGTCGCTTGAGGTACGCGCACGCACGGGCGCTGCGGCTTCCGCTGCGGCAGTAGACGATGAGCTCGCGACCGGCCGGCAGTTCGTCGAGCTTGTGGGGCAGCTGGCTGAAGGGTGCGAAGACCGCACCGGGCAGGTGACCCGATTCGAACTCGCCGCAGAGGCGCACATCCACGATCGCCGCGCCGGCCTGCCATCGACGGTGTGCCTCGGTCGCGCCGATCTCCTCGATGCCATCCGCGTCGAAGGCATCCTCGGGGATCGCATCGAACTCGGCCGGCGTGGTCCACCCCGCGAACCCGTCGATGCCGATGCGGAAGAGGATCCTGACGGCCTTCTCCAGTTCCCGCTCCTCGCACACGAGCAGGACCGAGTCACCGGCCTCGAGGTAGCTGCCGGCGGCATTGGCGAAGTGACGATCGAGCGGCGCACTGATCGAGCCGGGCAGGAAGCCCTCGCAGAACCGGCTCCAGGCACGGCAGTCGATCACGACGTTGGCCGGTTCGCTGGCGGCGGCCATGAAGGCGGCCGCATCGAGCCGCATCGGCAGACGCAGCTCCCCGCTCGCACCCTCGAGGTTCCGGCGCTTCACGCGCACGAAGTACGCCGGCGGGTCGGGCAGCCCTCGGAGCACCTTGTCCATGAACGCGCCTTCGTCATCGGCCGCACGCAGGCTGCCGTTGATCCGTCGCTCGATGCGCAGGCTCGACTGCGGCAACGCACAGATCGATCGACCGCAGAGGCTCCCCGCGGTGTGCCCGGGCAGGATCCGCACCTCGTCGGGCATCTCGGCGAGCCGTCGCAGCGCCGCCTGCAGGTCGCGGGCGTTGCGCTCGAGCTCGGCCCGGTCGCCCGAGCGCGCCCCGAGGTCGGGTCGACCGACCTCGCCGGCGAAGAGGAAGTCGCCGGTGAGGATCGCCCGCACGGCACCGTCGCCGTCGACGAGCTCGAACGAGAGGCTCTCGCGCGTGTGCCCCGGCGTGTGCAGCACGCGCACGCGGACCGAGCCCACGCGGATCTCGTCGCCGTCGCCGAGCATGGTCGTGCGGTCCGCGCAGGCGGCGCACCAGGCGGGCCGTGAACCCTCGCGGCTCAGGTAGCCGTGCACGCCATGGCGTTCGACGAGCTCGCGGAGCCCGCTCACGAAATCGGCATGCAGGTGCGTGTCCGCCGCCGCCACGACGCGCACGCCTGCCTCGGCGGCGACGGCCAGGGCACGATCGACGTCGCGTGCGCAGTCGAACACGATCGCCTCGCGCGACGTCGGGCAGCCCACGAGGTAGGCGGCCTGCGACAGCGACTCGTCGTGGATGCGGCGCAGCAGCATGACGCGGATCCTAGGGGCAGGACGCCGTCAGGCGAACTCGCGCTTGAGCTGCGCCAGGCCGTCGAGCAGCGCCGCGATGTGCTCGGGGCCGTGCGCCGCCGAGACCTGCACGCGCAGGCGGGCATGGCCCTCGGGCACGACCGGATGGCCGAAGCCGATGACGAAGACGCCGAGCTCCAGCAGGCGGCGGCTCATCGCGATCGCCTTCGCCGTGTCGTGCACGATGATCGGGCAGATCGCCGTGGGACTGCGCAGGACCTCGAAGCCGATGTCGCCGATCCCCTTGCGCACCGCATCGACGTTGGCGCGCAGGCGGTCGACCCGGCCGGGCTCCTGCATGAGGACCTCGATGGCCTTGTCGGCGCTGCAGGCGATGGTGCAGGGCAGCGCGTTGGAGAAGAGCGTCGGTCGGCCGCGCTGGACGAGCAGGTCGGTCGCCGCACGGCTGCCGCAGATGTAGCCGCCTGCGCCGCCGCCGAGCGCCTTGCCCAGGGTGCCGGTGAAGTAGTCGACCTGCGTCGCGGCCATGCCCCAGTGCTCGTGCGTGCCGCGCCCCGTGCGGCCCATGACGCCCGTGCCGTGGCTGTCGTCGACCACGAGCTTGGCGCCGAACTCGTCGCAGAGCGCTCGGATCCCGGGCAGGTCGCCGATGTCGCCCTCCATGCTGAAGACGCCGTCGGTGACGACCCAGGCCGTTCCCGTCACGTCGGGATTGGCGCGGGCCTCCTCGAGCTTCGCGCGCAGCGACCCCAGGTCACCGTGGCGGTAGACGGTCTTGTGCAGTCCCTTCTTGATCACCGCGGCGAGACGGATCCCGTCGATGATGCTCGCGTGGTTCAGCTCGTCGCTGATGATGATGTCGCCCGGCTCGCACAGCGTCGGGAAGATCGCCTCGTTGGCGTTCCAGCAGCTGGTGAAGGTGTAGGAGCTCTCGACGCCGTAGAAGTCGGCGATGCGCCGCTCGAGCCGCTCGTGGCAGTCGAAGGTGCCGCAGATGAAGCGCACGCTCGCGGTGCCGGCGCCGTAGCGGCGCAGCCCATCGATGCCCGCCTCGACCACGCGCGGATCGTTGGCGAGCCCCAGGTAGTTGTTGCTGCAGAAGCAGGCGACCTCGCCGAAGCCCCGGAGCCGCACCGTGGCGTCCATGGGACCCTCGATCGTCTGGAGCACCTTGAGCTGGCCGCTCTCGCGCAGGCCCTTCAGGATCGTTTCGGTGCGGGATTCGAAGGCATTCGCGGCCAAGGTGGTCATGGCCGGAGTCTAGCGCGGCGGTTCAGCCGTACCGCGCACGCACGGCCGGGACGAGGTAGTCGCGGAAGGCCTCGTCGAAGCCGTGCACCGGAGACCAGCCCCAGTCGCGGCGCGCGGCCGAGTCGTCCAGGTCCAGCGGCCAGCTGTCGACGATCCGCTGACGCGCCTCGACGGGCGCGTACGCGATCTCGGCGCGCGGGAAGAACTCGCGCACCTTGGCCTCGATCTCGGCGGCGGTCGGCGAGAAGGCCGTGACGTTGTAGACCTGGCGGGTGAGCCGCGAGCGCGGCGCCTGCGCCAGGTGCGTGAGCGCGCGCACCGCATCGGGCATCGTCATGAACGAGATCCGCGAATCGGGGCGCACGAAGCACGAGTACGCCTTGCCCTGCGCGGCGGCATGCAGCATCTCGGGTCCGTAGTCGCTGGTGCCGCCCATGGGCACGGTGTCGGCCGAGAAGATGCCGGGGAAGCGGATCGAGCGGAAGTCCACGCGCGCCGAGCCGCGATCCGCATCGAGGAGCCGGTAGTGGCGCATGTAGTACCGGCCCATCTCCTCGACCGCGCGCTTGTTGAGCCCGTACATCGTGATCGGCTCGCCGCACTCGTCCTCGCCGACGATCCCCGCGGCGAGCTTCGCCGCCAGGGACTCGACGCCGAAGGCGGCGATCGTGCTGGGGAACATGAAGGGGACATCCTGGCCACGACGCCGCGCGGCCTCGGCCGCGAGCTTCAGCAGCGTGCAGCTGCCGACCACGTTCACCGAGAGCGCAAGCTCGGGGTTGCGTTCACCGCTCGATGAGAGCAGTGCCGCAAGGTGCCAGACCTCGGCGATGTCGTGCTTGGAGGCGAGCGCCTGCACGAACTCGGCGTCGGCCACGCTGCCGCAGTACGAGTGGGTCGACGCTGCGGCCGCCTCGCCATGCAGCTCGCGCAGGTCGATCGACACGATCTCGCGCTGGCCGCCCCATTGGCCATGCAGGTGCTTCAGGAGCGCATGCCCCATCTCGCCCCCGGCCCCCGTCACCAGGATGGCTCCGGTCGTGGTCCCGCTGCGGGTGGATGGCTTTGGTTCGGTCATGGTGCTCGTCATGGTGTCCCCGGAGTGTAGGTCGCCCCGCGTCAGGCCTTGCAGCCCAATCGCACGAGGAGTTCCTTCGTCGCCTTGATCCCATCGGGCTCCGACAGCCGGCCGCCCTCGTATTCGATCCCGATCCAACCCGAGTATCCGGCGTCACGGACGATGCCGAGCATCCTCGGGTAGTCGATCTTCGTCTCGTCGCCCTTGGCGTCGAAGTCGTAGCTCTTCGCGCTGACGGCCTTGGCGAAGGCCATCAGGTCCCTGACGCCCTGATAGCGGTCGTACTCGTAGAAGTTGCCGAAATCGGGCAGCGTGCCGCAATTGGGCATGCCGACCGCCCGCATCACGCCCGCCAGCCAGTCGCCGTGGCTCGAGAGGCCGCCGTGGTTCTCGACGATCACGTTCAGGCCCAGCGGCTTCGCGAGCTCCGACAGCCGACGCAGCCCGTCGGCGCTCAGGCGGGCCTGCTCCGCCCGTTCACCGCTGCTCTGGGCGTTCACGCGGATCGAGTGGCAGCCCAGGTGCTTCGCGAGGTCGAGCCACTTCCGGTGGTTGTCCACGGCCTTGGCGCGCTTGGCCTCGTCGGGATCGCCCAGTGCGCCCTCGCCGTCGCACATGATGAGCACGCTGGTGACGCCGGCGTCGCCGCAGCGGCGCTTCAGGTCATCCGCGAAGCCGGCCTGCCCGACGAGGTCCTTGTAGAAGCTGTTCACGTACTCGACACCCTGGATCCCGTAGTCGCGTGCCGCAACCGTGGGGAAATCCAGCGGCTTCACGCCGCCGGCGAAGAGCGACTTGTGCAGGCTCCACTGCGCCAGCGAGATGCGCAGCGCTCCTGCAGCACCGCCCGTCGTTGACGGCGCCGGCTCGGGATCCGTCGACTGCCGGCCCGGTCCACCGGTGGTCGGCGCAGCCTGCATCACCGCGTGGGCTCCGAATCCCGCTGCGACCGTGGCCAGCCCTGCACCGAGCACCGCACGTCGGCCGAGCGACGCACGCTCGCCGCATGCCTCGGGCGATCCGGCCTTCGACGGGCTTCCGATCCGGCCGGCATCATGATCGTGCGTGATTCGCATGGCGTGCTCCGTTCACGAAGCCTCACTCCCACTCGATCGTGGCGGGAGGCTTGCTGCTGATGTCGTAGACGACGCGGTTCACGCCGCGCACCTCGTTGATGATGCGGTTGCTGATCCGCCCGAGCACCTCGTACGGCAGATGGGCCCAGTCGGCCGTCATGAAGTCCTCGGTGGTCACGGCGCGCAGGGCGACCACGTTGTCGTAGGTGCGGCCATCGCCCATCACGCCCACGCTGCGCACCGGCAGCAGCACGGCGAAGACCTGGCTCGTGCGGTCGTACAGGTCGGCGGCACGGATCTCGTCCAGCAGGATCGCGTCGCACGCACGCAGCACGTCGAGCTTCGCAGGCGTCACCTCGCCCAGCACGCGCACCGCGAGGCCCGGGCCCGGGAACGGGTGCCGCCAGACCATGTCGCGGGGCAGGCCCAGCACCTCGCCGAGCCGGCGGACCTCGTCCTTGAAGAGCATGCGCAGGGGTTCCACCAGCTCGAAGCCGAGCTGTTCCGGCAGGCCGCCGACGTTGTGGTGCAGCTTGATGTTCGCGGCCGTGCCCGCATGACCGTGACCGGACTCGATCACGTCCGGGTAGAGCGTGCCCTGCGCCAGGAACCGCACGTCACCGTCGACGCCGTCCGCAGCGGCCTTGAACACGTCGATGAAGCGGTGCCCGATCCGACGGCGCTTCTCCTGCGGCTCGTCGATGCCGGCAAGGTCGCCCAGGAACTCGCGGCTCGCATCGACCACGCGCAGGTCGACGTCGAAGTGGCTCCGGAAGGTCTGCTCGACCAGTTCACGCTCGCCGCGGCGCAGGAGCCCGTTGTCCACGAAGATGCAGGTCACCTGCGAACCGATCGCCTTGGCGAGCAGCGCCGCGACCACGCTGCTGTCGACGCCACCCGAGAGCCCGCAGATCACGCGCGACGTGCCGACGACCGCGCGGATCCGCTCGCACTCGGCCTCCATGAAGTCGGCCATCGTCCACGAGCCGGTGCAGCCGCACTCGCCGTAGAGGAAGTTGCGCAGCAGGTCGCGGCCCTGCGGCGTGTGCGTGACCTCGGGGTGGAACTGCACGCCCCAGAAACGCTTGCCCGCGTGCCGGACCGCGGCGTTGGGGCAGGTGGAGGTGCTGGCGAGGACCTCGAACGCCGGCCCGAGACCGGTGACCTGGTCGCCGTGGCTCATCCAGACCGTCGTGCGCGAGGGCAGGCCCTTCATGAGGTCGCCGGTGTTCCCCACGTCGATCTCCGCACGACCGAACTCGCGGTGGTTGGCCGAGACGACCGTGCCGCCGAGCATCTGGCAGCCCAGCTGCATGCCGTAGCAGATGCCCAGCACGGGAATGCCGAGCTCGAAGATGCCGGGATCGCAGCGCGGGGCGCCCGACTCGTTCACGCTGGCTGGGCCGCCTGAGAGGATGATCCCCTTGGGCGCATGGGCGCGCAGCTCCTTCAGCGAGGCGTCCGGCCGTACGAGCACGCTGTAGGCACCAGCCTCGCGCACGCGCCGGGCGATCAGCTGGGCGAACTGGCTCCCGAAGTCCAGGATCAGGATCGTGTCGGTCGTGAGTGCCGAGGGCTTGAGCGTGGCCGTCATGGGGTGTGGTCCGGGAAGTGGACGATGCTACCCCCCTGCGACGTCGGACTGGCACGCGCGCCGCGGTCTGCTTCCAACCGGGCGCCCTTGCCAAGGAGCCCAGGAAGGGCCTACCCGGGCGCCCAGGTCTCGCGAAGGCTCATGGCGGCCAGGACCAGGCCGGCCTTGAGGCCCGTGATCTCGCACAGGGCGTCGGGTTCCAAGCGCGCCCCGGCGTCGGCTTCGGCAGCCCGGATCCGGGCGACGGCATCTGCGAGCTCCGGGCGAAGGCTGCCTTGGGGCAGCCCACGACGGCACGACGCCAACAGCCCTGGTGCGCCGCCAAGCGCCTGGATGATCTCGGCGGCATTGGTGACCAGCGTGGCCCACCCCTCGCGGATCATGCGGTGACACCCTGCCGCGCCGGGCGAATCGACCCTGCCGGGCACGGCCAGCACCTCGCGCTGGCGGCCATCCGCAGCGAGCCTGGCCGTGATCATGGCGCCGCTGCTCAGGCCAGCCTCGACGACCACGACCCCCACGCAGAGGCCCGCCAGGATTCGGTTCCGACGCGGAAAGTGATGCGCCATGGGCTCCGCATCGCAAGGAAGTTCCGTGAGGACGCAGCCCCCGGACTCGACGATGCCATCCAGCAAGCCGGTGTGTTCCGGCGGATACGGCACGCCAAGACCGGAGCCGACGACGGCCACCGTCAGCCCACCGGCCCGCAGCGCCCCCCGGTGTGCGGCCGCATCGATGCCCCTGGCCGCGCCGCTGACGACCGTGAGGCCAGCCTGCGCCAGATCACCGGCGAGCCGACCGGCGACATCCAGCCCGTACGCACTGGCCCGCCGACTGCCGACGATGGCCACGCACGGGGCGGCCATGGCAGCCGCCGAGCCTCGGATCCAGAGTGCCCGCGGCGGGTCATCGACCTGCCGGAGTGCATACGGCCACTCGGAGTCCGTCGGCAGGAGCACGGTGCCCCCCACGGCACGAAGCCGATCCAGTTCACGCGAGGCACCGCCGACCCAGTCGGGCGGCAGGACACTGGCAAGGCTGGCTGGAGTCAGGTTGCGGAGGTCGCTGGGCACGCCGCCACACTAGCGGTGCCTTCCAAGGGTCCCGCGGAACCCTCCGTGAATTCGGTGCCTTCGCGACGGCGGCGCGGCGCGGTCATCACCAGGCCGACGAAGATGCACATCACGCCGCCGCCCATGACCCACAGGCGCGTGCGGCCGAGCGCCCAGCGCGAGAGCAGGCTGTCGCGGAAGGGTTCGGCCACGAAGTCGCTCGCCGGAACGGAACCCTCGATCCACTCGGTGATGGGCACCGACGCGCTCTCGGCGCGCACCAGCGGCACTTCGCCCTCCGGCAGCAGGTTGAGCTGGCTGACCGCCAGGCGGCGCATGAGGGTCGGATCCCCCTCCTTCACCCGGGCGGCGAAGTCGTCGTAGGCACCGGCCACCGACTCCGCATGGGTGACCATGTGCTGCATCTGGGCCAACTGCTGCTCGCCTTGGTGGAGCTTGGCCTGCTCGGGCAGCACGACCGCGCCGAAGACCAGGCCGAGGCCTGCGAGCAGGTACGGCCAGCCCGGATCGATCTCGAAGAGCGGCTGCGTGGAACCCATGCAGTGGGTATCGGACAAGACCGCCCGGCGCCGTCACTTTCCGGCGGGGCGTTCATGACAACCGCCCCGCGCAGGGCGGGGCGGTCGAAGTCGGTCTGGATGTCGGGGCAGCCGGTGGGCAGCCGCCGGACCCGCACGCGTTGGGGATCAGCCGAGTTCGGGCGCCAGGTTGCGGACGACCGCGACCAGGTCCTTCACGTGCTGGGCGCTCTCGTTGAAGAGCTTGCTCTCCTCGGCGTTGAGCTGCAGCGGCACGACCCGCTCCATGCCGCCCGAACCGAGGACGCACGGCACGCCGACGAAGAAGCCCTTGCCCTTCTGCCCGGGCGCCACGCCGAACTCGTCCTCGCAGTAGGCCGCGCAGGGAATGATGCGCTTCTTGTCCTTGACGATCGCCTCGACCATCTGGATCGTGCCCGAGGCCCACGCAGGCATCGATCTTGTCCTTGGGGAGGAGCATGTCGATGGGGATGCCGTGCACGCTGGTGAAGCGCGGCAGCGGCACCATGTCGTCGCCGTGCCCGCCGAGCAGCAGCGCCTGGATGTCCTCCACGCTGCAGCCGAGTTCCATCGCGAGGAAGGTGCGGAAGCGTGCCACGTCGAGCGCGCCGGCCTGGCCGAGGATGCGGTTGGTCGGGAAGCCGCTGGCCTTCCATGCGGTGTAGACCATGGCGTCGAGCGGGTTGCTCACGATGATCATGACCGAGTTCGGGGCGTACTTGGCCACGTTCTGCGCGACGTCCTTGACGATCTTCACGTTGGTCGCGATCAGGTCGTCGCGGCTCATGCCCGGCTTGCGCGGGATGCCCGCGGTCACCACGATCGCTGTCGGCGATGTCGGCGTAGTCCTTGGTGCCGGTGATCGTGCAGTCGAAGCGCTCGATCGGCGCGCACTCGTAGAGGTCAAGGGCCTTGCCCTTGGCGACACCTTCGTTGATGTCGAGGAGGACGACGTTGCCGAGTTCCTTGCTAGCGGCCCAGACGGCGCAGGATGCACCGACGTTGCCGGCACCGATGACAGAGATCTTCGCTCGACGCATGGTGTGTGGTCTCCAGTTGAGGGGGCGGATCATAGCCACGCCCCTGCTCGGCGATCCGTCAGCGCCGGCTCACCCCTGCAGCATCCTGTTGTCAGCCTCGCGGCCGCAGGGCCGCGACTGGGGCTGCGGCGGGAGCGAAGCGACGCGCCGCACTCGACCGGCGTCGCCCCACCCTGTCTTGCTCGCGGCCGCAGGGCCGCGACGAGGAATGCGCCGGAAAGGAATCGAACCTTCGACCTCACCCTTATCAGGGGTGTGCTCTAGCCAACTGAGCTACCGGCGCGGGGGCGGGAAGCATAGCACGGATCCCCTTGACCTACCACCCCGACAGGCGGCCGGCGATCGGCTGCACGAGGTCCCGGAGCGCCACGATCCCCTGCGGCCGGCCGTCCGCGCCGCGGATAACTGCAAGCGTCGAACGGGCCTTGCGCATGGCCGTGATGGCGTCCGCGACCGCGGCATCGGGCGGCAGCGAGAGCGCGGGCCGCATGAGCCCGGACGTCGGCCGGGCCGGATCGATCAGCACGTCAAGCGCATGGAGCACGCCGAGCACCTGTCCATCCGCGCTCGTCACGGGAAACCTGCTGAACGCATGCTCGCGCAGCGTGCGTTCCCGCAGGCCTCGGTCGGCGTCCATGCGGATCGCGACGACCTTCCTCCAGGGCACCGCGTGATCGATGATCGGGCGGCCGCGCATGCCCAGCGCGCGGTCGACGACGGCGAGTTGCTCCTCACCCAGCACCCCGCTGCCGGCACCCTCGCGGATCAACGTACCCACGCGATCCCGCTGCGTCGCGGCATCCTGCGGGCGGACGCCGAGCATCCACAGCACGAGTTCTCCCGTGCCGCGCACCAGCGGGACCAGCGGGACGACGGTGAAGACGAAGCGCAGGAACCGGACCCACCAGACGGTCGCGTAGGTGAGTCGATCGGTGTGGGCACGGAAGATGTCCTTCGGCAAAAGCTCCCCGACGAGAAACACCACCGGCGTCAGCACGACGGCGTTCGCGATGGCCATCTGGGTCGGAGACCACTCCAACGTTTCCAGGAAGATCGTCGCACCTGCGCTCTGTGCATAATGGGCGAAGTTGTTGCCCACGAGCACGGTGGCGAGCATGCGGTTGGGGCGGAGCAGCTCCTCGCGGATCAGCAGCGCGCCCCGATCGCCGAGCCCGACGCGGACCGCCAGCCGGACGCGGTTGATGGTGTAGAGGCCCGTCTCGACGCCGCTGCAGAGCGCGCACGCTGCAAGGCCCGCCACCAGGAGCGCAAGTCCGGCCAGGAGTTCAGGCGACATGCCCCGCCCCCTTCCTTCGCACGAGCACGGCCTTGACCTTGCCGTGGTCGACGGCCAGCACCTCAAGCTCGATGCCGTCGCAGCCGAGGCGCCGCCCGACGTCCGGCACCCCACCGGCGAGTTCCACCGCGAGGCCACCGATCGTCGACGCATGCACGTCGGGCACGTCGACGCCCATCGCCTGCGACAC
>JBEGNG010000016.1:0-12382 GCA_041182645.1 Planctomycetota bacterium | reverse complement strand
CCGCCTGGCAAGCCAGGCGGGCACGGAAGAGTTCGGAGAACGCTCGCTTGAGCGATCCGTTCAGCGACGGCGACGGCCCATCAGGCCGGCGAGGCCCGCCAGGGCGACTGCGCCCGGGGCGGGAACGGCAACCGAGAAGGTGCCCGTACCGGTCAGTGGAGCAGCGCTGTCCTGCACCTTGTAGGTGATGGCCATCGAGCCGGTGTAGAGCCCGAGGTTGTTGTCGTTACCGGCGCGGACGAACTGGATCAGCTTGATGCGGAAGCCGCTCGCGCCACCCGCAGCAATCAGGTTCTGGGTGCCGGGGGTCGCATCGAACCAGCCAGCGCCACCACCCGAGCCGACGATGCGGTCGAAGATGGTGTTGTTGAAGCTGGGGTCAAGCGACGCATCGGAGCCAGCCGAGGTGCCCGAGCCCGAGGCGGTGACCCACGAGTCGTTGTCGCGGGCGACGGTGCCGAGCAGGTTCACGCTGGCGCTCCACGAGCTGGTGGGGTTGCCATCGGCGTCTTCCGCGGCATCCTGCTGCCAGCCACGCCCTGGTAGTTGTAGACGTTGAGGAACACCCACGACTTGCCCGAGGGCAGGCCGGCGCTGTCGAAGTTGGCGAACACGCTGTACTGCGAGTTGCCGGCAGCGGTGACGATCTTCTCCACGGTGAACCCCGTGAACCCAGCATCGGCGCCCATGGTCAGACTGATGGCTGCACACGCCCCGGCAATGATCGACTTGGTCATGAGGACTCCTCGGAATCGCTCAGGCTACGCGCTCCGGCCGGGCCGAGTCAACCAGCTCAACACAACCTGAACCGTTCAGCCCGCCGCCCGCCGCACCAGGATCGCCGTGCGATCGTCGGGGGTGAAGGCCGCGCCGTGGTAGGCCAGCACGGCCGCATCGAGCTCGGCGACGATCCGCTCGAGCGGTTCATCGCGCAGCCGGCGCACGATGTCGAACACGCGGTCCTCGCCGAACTGCCCGGCACCGCCGCCAGCCTCGGGAGCCTCGTAGTAGCCGTCGGTGACGGCCACGAAGAGGTCGCCTGGCCCCAACGACACGGTCTGCGTGGCGCACATCGCCTCGTCGAAGTCCATGATGCCCATGGGCGGGGCATCGGTATCGACCGGTTCGAACGCATCGGTCGCTCGGCGGTAGACGAAGAGCGGCCCCTGGCCGGCACTGAAGGAGTGCAGCGTGTGCGCGCGCGCATCGAGCATGGCGAACCAGGCCGTGACGAAGCGGCCGCTGGGCAGGTCCTCGAGCAGCTGCTGGTTGAGCTGGTGGGCCAGTGCCGAGAGCGGTTGCCCCAGCCGCAGCGCCAGGCGCATCATGCCGCGCGTCTGCATGGAACTCAGTGCGGGGCCGACGCCGTGGCCCGTGGCATCGGCGATCAGCAGCATGGCGCGCGGTGCGGGTGCATCGACGGCGGCGATCCCGCCATCGTCGAGCGGCACCAGGTCGAACGCATCACCGCCGCACTCGGCGCTCGGCGTGCTGCGGCCGAAGAGCTCGTATCCGGACACGGTGGGCACGGCGGTGGGGAACGCCTGCTGCTGGATCGACCGGGCCACGTCGATCTCTTCCTGCAGGCGCAGGCGCTCCATGCGGTCCTCGATCAGGGTCGCGCGGCGCACGGCGACGGCGGCCTGCGCGGCGAGCGACCGCGCCACGAGTTCGTCGTGCTCGGTGAACGTGCCCTCGGCGCGGTTGAGGACCTGCGCGACGCCCACGAGGCCACCCTCGTCATCGAGCAGGGGCACGGCGAGGATCGTGCGCGTGCGGTAGCCGGTCTTGGCATCGAACGACCGGTCGAATCGCTCGTCCAGGTAGGCATCGGGGATGTTGATGAGCGCGCGCGACTGCGCGCAGGCGCCGGCGATGCCCTTGCTGTCGGGGATGCGGATCGTGCTCGTGCCGAGCCCGTGGGCCACGCGCGTGACGAGCATGCCGTCGCGCGGGTCGTGCACGAAGACCGTGGCACGGTCGCTGCGCAGGAACTCGCGCAGGGCATCGATCACGGTGCTCAGCACCTGGTCCAGGTCGGCGCACTCGCCGAGGTGGCGCGACAGGTCGAGCAGCCTGCGCAGCGCCTGGGGATCCTGGAACGCGCCGAGGTCCTGCATGGGTCAGCGCGCGGCGCCGTCCTTGGTCATCTGGGGGTAGACGAGGACGCGGTCGTGGCAGAGCAGCACCACGTCATCGGCGCCGTCGCCGGTCACGTCGAGCACCACCACCTGGCTGGGCTGGAACTCCTTGGGCTCGCCGCCGGAGAACATCTTGGTCTCGAAGACCTCGAAGCCCGTGGCGTAGAGCAGCTTGCCGGCATCGGAGAAGGTGAGGATCTCCAGGTTCTGCTCGCCCGCATCGAGGAGCAGGAGGTCGGTCCGGCCATCGCCGTTCACGTCGCCCGAGCCGATTTCGTGCTCGACGCGGCGGGGGCTGTCGCTGCGGAAGCTGCCGGCCTCGGCCAGTTCCATGCGCGGTCCGGCATCGCGCAGCACGCCGAAGCCCTCGTCGCCGATGAGCAGCACCGCGTCCTCGCCGCCGGCGAAGGGGCCGGTCGCGATCGCTGTGAACTTGAAGCCGCTCGCGTCGAGCGCCTCGGTCTCCTTCCAGGCGCCGTCCTTGCGTTCGAAGACGAGGATCTTGCCGTTCTCCTTGTCGCCGGCGACCAGGCGGTTGCCGCGCAGCGCGAGCGCGACGAGCTTGCTGTCGCCGCGCGCGGCGTTGACCTGCTCGACGACCTGCCAGCCCTTGGTGGTGTCGTAGCGCAGGGCGCGGATGAAGTTGCGGTCGGCGACCAGGAGCTCGGCCTTGCCGTCGCCGTTGGCGTCGGCGATCTCGGTGTTCTGCGCATTGGCCGCCTGCGCGAGCCCGAACTGCGACATGTCCTTGGACTCGAGCAGCACGTACGGCTTCAGGTCGTCCTTGCCGTCCCAGCGCACCATGGTCATGGGCTTCTCGGGGGTGAAGAGCAGCAGGTCGTCCTTGCCGTCCTGGTCGGCGTCGATCGAGAGGATCGTGTCGGGCGCGCGGCTCAGGGCGCCCAGGTCGATCGACTGCGTGGTGCCCGCGGCGGCATCGACGAGTTCGAGCCGGTAGTTGCGGTTCTCCTTGGCGATGACCGCCAGCGTCGGCTTGCCCTGCAGCGTGACCACGTTCATGGCCACGGGCGTGAGGCCCTTGGCGAGCTCGACCGCCTGCGGGAAGCCGACGGCGGCATCCTTCCAGGCGCTGCGGCCGACCACGCCTTCCTTCTCGCTGCTCACGAAGACCTCGGCCTTGCCGTCGCCATCGACGTCGCGCGCGGCGATGAAGTCGAGCTCGGCGTAGCTCGGGCACTCCTGGGCGTTGCCGAAGCCGACGCCCTTCTGCTGGCGGTAGACGCTCACCGCGTTCGACTCGGTGTTGGTCGCGACGAGATCGGGGAGACCGTCGCCGTCGACGTCGGCCACGGCGAAGTCGCGCTTGCGGTTCGAGGGATCCTCGAAGGACCAGGTGACGAGCTCGCCCTTGCCGCCGTCGGTCGTGGCCTTGGCCGGCTGCGCGGTGTGCACCACCGTGCGCTTGGTCTTCTTCTCGATCGTGGCCAGGCTCGTGCCGGGCTTGCCGTTGATCCTCACCAGCGCGGCCTCGCGCAGGACCGGCATGTCGTAGCGGACCTGCGGACCCATCTGCGTCAGGCCGTCACGCTTGGTGCCGTACCAGATGCGGATCGGCTGGGTATCGTCGGGCAGCACGGCGACGATGTCGTTGCTGCCGTTGGCATCGAGGTCGCCGGCCATCACGCCGGCCAACCCGCCCGCGCCCGGCATGAGATCGACGGGCGCGCCGAGGTCGGTGCCCTTGAGCGGATGCACGCTGATGTTCTGGCCCGCGATCACCAGGAGTTCGGGTGCGGCATCGCCCATGACATCGGCGATCGCGAGCGCATCCTTGCCGACGGCCAGGTTCTTCACGGTGTGCTTGCGGTCGGCCTTGAACGTGCCGTCGGGCTGCTGCAGGTAGAAGACCACGCGGTTGGGCGTGCCGACCGCGACCAGGTCGAGCCGGCCGTCCCCGTTGGCATCGTGGGGGATGATCCCGCCGATCGCCTCGCCCACGGGGACCTCGACGCGGCGGAAGCGCCAGTGCTCGGGGATCTCGTTGACCTTGGTCGGCGCGACGGCGTCTGCCGGGGTCGCGCCCTTTTTCTGGACGTGAACCTCGATGCGGCTGTCGTGGTTGTTGGCGACGACGAGGTCGCCGAGCCCGTCGCCGTTCATGTCGACCGCCACCACCGGCCCGGCGTTCGGCCCGACCTTCACGACTTCGAGCGGGTTGAAGCCGAAGTGCTGGCTCAGGTCCTGCTGCGGGAGCGAGAGGAGGAGGGCGACGAGGGGCAGGGTGGTCATGGTGGATCGGGCCGCCGAAACCGCGGCGGGGCCATGGTAGCCTTCGAGCATGCACGCGTTGATCGCCCTTGCCATCGCCGCCAGCCTCCTCGCGCCCGCCGACACGCTCGTCATGAAGAGCGGCAGCCGGCTCGAGGGCACCATCATCAAGCGCAACGACCGCAAGGTCTGGCTCGACGTCGGTCCCGACGTGCTGGTGTTCGACATGGAGGACGTGGCCGAGGTGAAGCAGGCCGAGGCGGCCGCCGACACGGTGACCGTGCAGGACGAGCTCTACTCGCACGCGACCAACCCGCCGACGCTCTCGCCGAAGGAGCACGCCAAGCGCATCGGGCCCGCGGTCATCAAGGTCAGCACGCCGGGCGGCCTGGGCAGCGGCGTCATCATCGACCCGACCGGCTACGCCGTGACCAACGCCCACGTGGTGCAGGGCGAGACCAACCTGCGCGTGACCGTGTGGTTCCCGCAGGCCGACGGCACCCTCAAGCGCACCGAGATCGAGGACGTCGAGCTCGTCGCGGTGAACAACCACGTCGACCTGGCGCTCGTGCGCATCACGCACCCCGAGGGCAAGCCGTTCGACTTCGCGGCGATCGTCGACAAGGAGAAGTTCGACATCGGCCAGCCGGTCTTCGCGATCGGCAACCCGCTGGGGCTCGAGCGCACGCTCACGCAGGGCGTGATCAGCACCACGCAGCGCAACTTCGACGGCCTGACCTACATCCAGACCGACACGCCGATCAACCCCGGCAACTCCGGCGGCCCGCTCTTCAACACCAAGGGCGAGGTCATCGGCATCACCAACATGGGGATCCGCGGCGGCGAGGCGCTGGGCTTCGCCATTCCCGCCCGCTACGTGAAGGACTTCATCCGCAACCGCGAAGCCTTCGGCTACGACAAGAACAACCCCAACTCGGGCCACAACTACCACGAGCCGCCGGCGCGCACCGCCTTCACGCCGCCGCCGCAGCTCGATGACCGCACCGATTCGCGCTGAAAGCAGCCTTCCCCCCGAACCCGACGCGGCCGAGCCGCGCACCAACGATCCACCCGCACCCGCCCAACCATCCGGAACCAACCATGCTGACGACCTTCATCCTGACCGCTTCCATCGCCGCCGCCGCCGACCTCCCCCCGATCGAGGCGATCGCGCCGCAGGGCACCTTCCTCGCCATCAGCTGCAAGGACATGCACGGCGCGTGGAACGCCGTGCGCGCCGGCCAGCTCGGCAAGCTCTACGACGATCCCAAGCTCAAGGACCTGACCGGCGACGAGAGCAAGGAACTCGAGAAGGCGCTCGACGAGGCAGCCAAGGAACTGGGCATCGAGCGCAAGGACATGGTGCTGCCGGGCCGCATGGGCGTCGCGGTGTTCGGCGAGCGCGATGAGGAGCTCGACGCCATGACCATGGCGTTCCTGGTGGTGGCCGACTTCGATGCCCGTGCCGACAGCGGGGCGCGCATGCTGCAGGCCGCCTTCGAGAAGGGCGCGAAGGAAGCGGACGTCACGATCGAGAAGGCCGAGCTCCAGGGCAAGGAAGTCTGGGTCATCCCGATGGGCAAGGACGAGGCCGAGGACGTCGGCGCCGACGACGAGTTCGACGGCATGGGCATGGACATGGGTGCGTTCGGTGCGGGCCCCGACACCATGTACTTCATGCGTGACGGCGAGCACATGTTCATCGCCAGCAGCATGGCGGGCCTCGAGGAAGGCCTGCTGGCCAGCCAGGGCAAGGGCAAGGGCAAGATGCTCGCGGACAGCGACGACTGGCGCGGCAATGCGGCGCTGCTCGGCTCGAGCGACCTGAGCGTCACGCTGCTGACCGGTCCGCTGCAGGACATGCTCGGGCCGATGATGATGGGCCCGATGGCCATGGTGCAGCCGGCGATCGCCTCGCTCTTCGGCGACATCCGCACCTGGTCGCTCGGCATCGACGTGCAGCCCAAGGACGGCATCCTCGAGATGAGCGGCGCCGCGTACATCCCCGGCAAGAAGGACGGCCTGGTGGCGCTCCTGGCCAAGGGCCAGCCCATCGCGAACCCGCCCAAGCTCCTGGGCAACGAGTGCGTCTCGTACTCGTGCGCCAACGTGGGCTTCGCCGACCTCTGGAAGACCATCGAGGCCGCCGTCGCGAGCCTGCCCGAGATGCAGGCCGAGCAGCTCGCCCCGACGCTGACCGCCTACGAACCGATCATGACCAAGGCGCTCGCCGTGATGGGCCCGTCGGTCCACGGCGTGCAGTGGGCCGACGCCAACGCCGAGACGGGCATGGGCGGCGTGACGGCGATCGCGTGCGGCGACGAGAAGGCCGGCATGCCGATGCTGCAGATGTTCGCGCCGTCGGTCGGCCTGATGCCGCGTGACTTCCAGGGCGCCACGATCTTCAGCGGCGACCTGGTGCCGTTCGCGGTCGGGCTCGGTTCGGGCCAGATGCTGATGGGCGAATCGTCGGGCGTCGAGCAGGCGCTCCGCGCAGCCGGCGACAAGGACACCAAGGGCATCGCGGACCTGCCGATCTACAAGCGCTGCGTGGGCGTGGTCGCCAAGGGCGGCGTCTCGGCGTGGGGCTTCACGGACACCGCTGCGCAGCTCGAGGCGCAGAAGTCGGCGTTCGACCGGCTCGAAGGCATGCAGGACGGCATGGACGGCTTCGTCGACGATGCCGGCAACCCCATCGACGACATCGTCACCGACGAGGCCATGAAGAACGTGAAGGACATCATGGGCAAGTTCGATGCCGAGCTCATGAAGAAGTACCTCGGGCCCTCGGTGTGGTGGATCACGCCGGGCGACAAGGGCTTCTCGATGCGCGGCCGTCTGCTGATGCCGTGAGCGGATCAGGTCCCGGCCAGGAACGCCTCGAGCGCCTGGCGTGATGCCGCGCCCTCGACCCCGACCTGCGGGTGATCGATGGCGGGTTCGATGACGGGTTCGTGCGGCGTCGTCGCGCGGCGGACGTCATCCGGCGTGGTCACGGCATCGACGCCGCCGCCGAGTGCGAGCACGGGACATCGGACACGCGAGAGCGTCCGGTGGAGCGGTTCCTGCCCCCGCGCATGCCAGGCGGCGGCGATCGTGGCGAAGGGGCCGGTGGGCAGCGCACGAAGCCGAAGACGGTTGGCCATCGGCACGATGAGCGCGTCGTACGGAGCGAGCAGCACGAGCCGCCGCACGGGCGTGCCGCGCTCCGCCAGCGACGCGGCCAGCCGAGCGACGACCATCGCACCCATGGAATGGCCGACGAGCGTGAGGTCGCGCGGATCAGTGGTGGGTGCGGCATCGGCGAGCACCTGCACGAGGTCGAGGTGATCGTCGTGGCCGATGCTCGTGGTGCCCGGCGCCTCGCCGTGGCCGCGAAGGTCAGGCAGCAGCAGCGACTCGGCGTGGCCGAGCAGCCACGGCAGCCGACGCAGGGAATCCCAGCGTGAACGCCCCCAGCCGTGCACGAGCAGCAGCGTGCCCGAACCCGATCCGCGGACCGACCACCATGGGATGACGATCGAACGGGCCGACGGAGGCGTTGCCTGCGTGCGCGCCCCGGCGCCGGCGGGGTGCGCGGCTGCGGCGTGCGCGGCGTCGCGCAGCGTGGTGGCGCCTTCCTGCCACCCGCGGACCCCGTCGACCTGCCCGGGATCCGTCGGGGTGCCGTGCGCCAGGGCCCAGGCGAAGGTCGCCCGCCGCGGGCGCTTGGCCTCGCGCGCGATCGCGACGGTGTAGGTGGTGGCGATGGCGCCTGCGGCGACCGCGGCCAGCGGGACGAGCGGCATCATGCCCGGCAGGCTGCGACGATCCGGTCGCGCAGGGTGGCTGCGGTGAGCGTCGAGCGTTCGCACCAGGCGGACCAGCGGGCCTGGCCGTCGGCATCATGCAGGGAGAGGTTGGCCCGCACGTTCCAGGCGGCGCCCGTCACCCCGAGGGCGGCGAACTCGGCGGCGATCGCCAGATCGCTGCGGATGATCGTGCTCGTGCGCCCGGGCATGCGGTCGAGCATCGCGAGCACCGCGAGCGCAAGGTCGCCGATCGAGGCGGGCGCAGTCGTCGCGGCGTCGACGGCGGGCGACCAGCGCGGGTCGGCTGCGCGCTCGGCGGCGGTGAGGGACCAGAGCGCGTTGAGCGCGGCGTAGGCCTGCGCATCGAGGTCGGCCAGCGCCAGGGCTTCGGTGCGGGCGTGGTCCAGGTGCAGGAGCATCGCTGCGTTGTCGTGTTCCCACGACGCGAACTTGGGCTTGCCCAGCGTGTAGTGCAGGACCATCGAGCCCAGTGCCGCACCATGGGCGAGCGCCACGGCGGACGCGGCTCCGCCGCCGGGGACCGGCTGCTTGGCGGCGAGCGCCTCGAGGTAGCCGCCCAGCGTGAGCGATGCGAGCGGCGCGGCGTTCACGAGCGCACCTCGGCACCGACGCCCGCGTGCAGGGCCTCGACGACGCGAGCGACCTGCGGATCGGCATCCTCGCGGCGCAGCGTGCCCGAGCCGCTGCGGAAGGTGAGCCGCATGGTGACGCTCTTGCGGCCCTCGCCGACCTGCTTGCCGCGGTAGGTGCCGACGAACGCGACCGACTCGAAGTGCTCGAGCGCGAGGTCGCGCACCAGCGCCTCGATCGAGGCCCAGGCGACGGCATCGGCCACGATCGCGCTCACGTCGCGGTCGATCGATGGGAAGCTCGGGAGCGGGCGCACGGTCGTGTCCGGCGGCCACTGCGTGAGCAAGGGCTTGATGAAGAGCTCGGCTGCGGCGATGGGGCCGTCGAGCCCGAAGGCCTTGAGCGCGTCGGGAGCGACCAGCCCGATCGTGCCGGCATCGTGCCCGCGCGCGCGCACGAGCGCAGCCGGTGCCAGGCCGGCCGCCGAGGGCAGCGGCACCACGTCGATGGATGCATGCGCGCCGAGCACGGCCCGCAGCGTGCGCTCGACGCAGCCGCGCATCGCGCGCATGGCGGCGTCGGCGCCGGGAGCGTCGGCGATGAGCAGGCCGAGCGAGGATCGTTCGCGCAGATCGCTGCCGAGCAGGTCGAAGACGCTCGCGGACTCCATCAGCCGGATCGCGGGTGTGCCGCGGTCGGCGTTCAGCCGTGCGGTGGCCATCAGGCTCGCGAGCAGCGAGGGCCGGAGGATCGGGTCGCCGGCCCGCTCGTCGCTCACGCGCAGCAGCGTGGTGCCCGCGTGGGTGAAGGGCTGCGCGGCACGCTCGGAGACGAGGGTGTGCGTGACGGTCTCGACGAAGCCGAGACCGACGAGCGTGCGGCGTGCCTCGCGCATGCCCTCGACCTGGGGCTGCGGCGCGGCGACGCGCACCTGGAGCGTGTCGAGCATCGGCACGCGGTCCATGCCGTGCAGTCGGGCGAGTTCCTCGATCAGGTCGATCTCGCGCTCGATGTCGAGGCGGCGCGGCGGGACCGAGCAGGTGATCGTGCCTCCGGCGAGCACCGGAGCGAAGCCGAGCGTGCGCAGCGTCGCGAGCATGTCGTCGGCGGGCAGGGCGTACCCGAGCACGCGCTGCGCCCGCTCCACGCGCAGCTGCACGGAACGCAGCGCAGGCAGCGGGGCGCCGGCGGCCACGCGGCCGCCATCGAGCCTGCCGCCGGCATGCTCGAGGATGAGGGCCACCAGCCGGTCGGCGGCCTCGTCGACGTCGGCTGCGGCCACGCCGCGCTCGAACCGGTACGAACTGTCGCTGGCGACCTTGAGGCCGCGGCTCGACGAGCGCACGGACTTCTGCGCGAAGGTGGCGGCTTCGATGAGCACGTCGGTGGTGCGCTCGGTCACGGCGCTCGGCGCACCGCCCTTCACGCCCGCGATCGCGGCCGGCACCGATGCATCGGCGATGACGAGGTCACCGGCGCGGAGCGGGAGCGGCTTCGCACCCTCGCCGATCGGCAGCAGCGATTCGCCGTCCTTCGCCGGGCGGACCTGGATCGCCGGGCCCGCGAGCCGGCCGAGGTCGAACGCGTGGGTGGGCTGGCCGTACTCGAACAGCACGAAGTTCGTGGCGTCGACGAGGATGTTGCGGGGGACCTGGCCGATCGCACGCAACCGCTGCTGCATCCACTCGGGGCTCGGCCGCACCGTGACGCCGCGGATGACGCGCGCGGTGTAGAGCGGGCACGCCTCGTGGTCGAGGTTGGCCACCGGCACGGGGCCGGCGCCGTCGGGGATGCGGGCGAACGACGGTTCCTTGACGGTCCGCCCGGTCATGGCGGCGAGTTCGCGCGCCAGGTTGAGGTGGCTCAGGCAGTCGCCGCGGTTGCTGGTCAGCTCGACCTCGAGCACGACGTCGCCGTCATCGGTCGACTCGCGGTGCTCGACCGGGAAGCCCACGCGCGTGAAGGCGTCGGCGGCCTCGTCGGGGGTCACCGGGCGGTCGAGGTAATCGTTGAGCCAGCGGACGCTCGTGCGCATGCGGCAAAGGTAGCGCATGGGTCATGGGCTGGAGGGTCCGGGGCACCGCGGCGGCGGTGCGTTGCGTGCGGGCGCTGCGGCGGGGGCGTGGGCATCGTGCTACCTTTCCGAGCATGCCCGCCCTGCGCCGATCAGCCGTGCTGCTGCTTGCGACCATGCTCGGCGCCTGCGCATCGAGCGACGCGGTGAAGGACCAGTCCGAGCCGACCATCGACGTGACGGTCCTCGTCGATGAGGGCGTGAAGGGCGACGACCGTGCGCAATTCCAGCCTGCGCGCTACACGCTGTTCCCCGACGGCTCGCTGCATGGCCAGGCCGGCGGCGGCCTGACGGTCCGCGACCGCCCGCCGCGCGTGCGGACGCTTGCGCCATCGCAGCTGCAGCCGATCTGGGACCGCTTCGAGGCCCTGATGGATGCCCAGCCGCCGTTCCCGCCGGGCGCGCCCGGCAGCGACATGCCGTGGATCACGGCGGTCCGGCCGACGCCGGGCGACGTGACGATCATCGTCTGGATGACGCACGACCAGCGGGGGACCTGGACGGTGACGCGGCTCGATGCGGCGGCCCGGCAGCAGCCCAACGAGGTCGCTGCGCTCGTGCGCACGCTCGCCGCAGCCTGCTGGATGGATGACCTGGCGGCCGACCGGGACATGCCGATGCGCTACGACTTCGGCCCCGATCCGTACGCCACGATGCGCGGGAACGCCGCGCTCACCGCTCCATGATCGCCTTCATGCACGGGGCCAGTCTGCTCCGACCGGGTGCGGGAGCATCGGTTGGACGATGCGTGCGTGGCGGTGCGCTCGCGCTGCTCGTGCCGCTGCTGGCATCGTGCGCGGCTGCTCCGGGCGTGCAGGCTCCGCGCGGCGTGCCCGGATGCGAGGCGTCGATCGACCTGTGGTGGGCCGATCCTGCGAAGGCGCGGTTCGAGTACATGCGCATCGACCGGGGCGAGTTCGGATGGGGCGGCGGCATCGATGCCTTCGACCGCAGGACGACCTGGGGCATGACGCTGGCGCCGGCCGACTGCGAGGCGATCGCGCGCGAACTCGGGAGCGTCGACTGGACCGGCCTCGCGTCGCGGCAGGATGCCGTGACCGAGGAGCGTGCCTACATGGTCATCGTCACCGGCAAGCCCGACGAGCACCGCGTGCGCGTGCAGGCGGACGATGCATCGGTGGCGTCGCTGCGTGCCGCACTCGGCAGGATCGCCGCGCGTCGGCTCGAGGGCACGCTCGATGAGTTGCCCAAGGCCGGCCAGCGCTTCGACCAGTCGCGCGATTGAGCCGCCGTCCGGTCGACGGGGCCCGACAGGTTGTCAAGGGTGCCCGGATGGATTTCGGTGCACTTTCATGCCGCCGACGTGAATCGAAAGCGCACGAACTTCGTCGGGTTTCCTTGCCCGGCCCGAGCGTGGTCGTAGCGTCGCGGTGTGGTCGCGCGGGGCGGCCTCACCAACCAGGAGCGTGCCCATGGAGCAGTCCATCCGGTGGCACGCGGTGGCCGGGGCGTATGAGCATCACCGCGACCAACTCGTCAGCAACCTCTCGAGGATCTACCCACAATCCGTCGTCGAGGATGCCGTCCAGGATCTC
>JBEGNG010000015.1:0-14321 GCA_041182645.1 Planctomycetota bacterium | reverse complement strand
TGAGCGCGCCCAACATCCGCATCATCCCCAACATGGTGGGCTCGACGGCGGTCGGCATCGAGGTGCCCAACCGACAGAAGGAGAAGGTCCGCCTGAAGGAGCTCATGTCGGGCGGCCAGTCCGGCGGCATGCGGCTGCCGATGTTCCTGGGCAAGGACAGCTCCGGCGAACCGCTGGTGCTCGACCTGACCAAGATGCCGCACATGCTCATCGCCGGCACGACCGGCAGCGGCAAGAGCGTGTGCATGAACAGCATCATCATGTCGTGGCTCTACACCAAGCGCCCGGATGAACTGAAGCTGGTGCTCGTCGACCCCAAGATGGTCGAGATGAGCATGTACGCCAACATCCCGCACCTGATGGCGCCCGTCGTGACCGACATGGGCAAGGCCGCGGCGATCGTCGAGTGGGCCGTGACGAAGATGGAGGAGCGCTACGAGCTCTTCCAGCGCGCCCAGGTCCGCGACATCGTGACCTTCAACGAGCTCGGCGAGGAGGAGCTCTTCGCCCGGCTCGAGATGACCGACGCCGACGAGCAGGCCAAGGCCCGCGTGCCGAAGAAGCTGCCGTACCTCGTGTTCGTGATCGACGAGCTCGCCGACCTCATGATGACCAACCGCGAGGTCGAGACGAGCATCGTGCGCATCGCCCAGAAGGCGCGCGCGGTCGGCATCCACCTGATCCTCGCCACGCAGCGCCCGCAGGCCAACGTCGTCACCGGCCTCATCAAGGCGAACATGCCCTGCCGCGTGGGCTTCAAGGTGGCCAGCGGCATGGACAGCCGCATCGTGCTCGACCAGAAGGGTGCGGAACTCCTGCTCGGCCAGGGCGACATGATGGTCGTCACGCCGGCCAGCAGCGACCTGCGCCGCTGCCAGGGCACGCTGGTCACCGACGGCGAGATCCGCGGCGTGACGCGCTTCCTGAAGGACGTTGCGCAGCCGAGCTTCGAGCGCTCGCTCGTGGCGATCCGCAGCCAGGCCGAGGCCCAGGCCGCCGGCGACACGGAGCAGACCGGCGAGTTCAGCGCCGAGCGCGACCCGATGTTCGACCGAGCGGTCGAGATCATCATCGAGACCGGCCGCGGCAGCGTGAGCCTGCTGCAGCGCCGCCTCGCGATCGGCTACGGCCGCGCGAGCCGGCTGGTCGACCAGATGGGGGCGGCCGGCATCCTCAGCGACCACAAGGGTTCCGTTGCGCGTGAGGTGCTCATCACCATGGAGGACTGGCAGCGCATGAAGGCGCTCGAGTCCGGCGAGGGCGGCGACGCCGCCGAGGGTGCAGCGACCACCGCCGACGATGACGACGGCACGATGGACGACGACTGAGCGATCACGACATCGTCCCGCACGCCGCGCGGGTCGGGCCCTGAGGGAGGGGCCCGGCCCGCGCTGTCGTTCCGGATCGAGTACCGAATTTTCCACCTCAATTCAGGCAACCCGAGGACGATGCCGTAAGGTGTCAGGATGGACCCGACGAACGGACTTCCTGCCGACATCGTGCGTGACCCGGAGATCCTCGGCGGCGTGCCGATTTTCCGCGGCACCCGGATTCCGCTGCAGGCATTGCTCGATCATGTCGCTGCAGGCGACAGCACCGCCACCTTCCTCGATGACTTCCCCAGCATCGATGCTGCCGTGGTCGCGCGGGTCCTCGCCCAGTGGCGACCGCCCGGCGGATCGCATGCGTCTGCTGCTTGATGAGTGCATACCGATTCGGCTGATGTTGGACTTCGAACAGGCTCTGGGGGCGCCTGTTGATCACGTCGTCCATCTCGGCTGGTCGGGCTGCACGGACACCTCCCTCATCGATCGCATGACTCGGTTTGGGCATACATCGCTGATCACCACCGACCGGAGCATGCTGCACCAGCAGCCTCGGCAGCGATTGCGGATCTCGATCCTCATCCTCTCGTCGCGCTCCAACCGCACCGAGGACCTTCGTCCACTGGTCATGGCCACGGTGCGCGTCGCAAAGTCGGCTCGCTCCGGTGCAATCGTCCTCGTTGGACCGTGAGGGTGGTCCGGGGCGCGAGCAGGTGCTCCCCGCTCGTCCTCGCGCCCCACCGCGCGCCCAACGAAAACCGCCGCGCAAGGCGCGGCGGGGCGTCCGACGCGCCCCGACGGGCTGCGCGATCAGGCGCGCCAGCCGGTCTTGAACTGCTTCATGCCGGCGATGAACTCGTCCTCCATGCCCTTGAACGACTTCTTCTCGGCAAGCTTGGCGCGCAGCGCGCTGCCGCCGCCCTGGAACCACGCCAGGAGGTCGGCCTCGAACTGACGCACCTTGGCAACCGGGACGTCGTCCATGATGCCCTTGCTCGCGGCAAAGATGCCCAGGCACTGGTCGATGACGTCGAACGGCGTGTACTGGCCCTGCTTCAGCAGTTCCACCATGCGCGCGCCGCGGTCGAGCCGCTGGCTGGCGGCGTCGAGCTCGGTGCCGAGCTGCGCGAACGCCTCGAGCTCGCGGTAGGCCGCCAGGTCAAGACGCAGCGAGCCTGCGACTTCCTTCATCGCCTTGATCTGGGCGTTGCCGCCCACGCGGCTCACCGAGATGCCCACGTTGATGGCGGGGCGCACGCCGGCGGCGAAGAGTTCGGGCTGCAGGTAGATCTGGCCGTCGGTGATCGAGATGACGTTCGTCGGGATGTACGCCGACACGTCGCCTTCCTGCGTCTCGATGATCGGCAGCGCGGTCAGCGAGCCCCCGCCGTTCTCGGCGCTGAGCTTCGTGGCGCGCTCGAGCAGGCGGCTGTGCAGGTAGAAGACGTCGCCGGGGTACGCCTCGCGGCCGGGCGGACGGCGCAGCAGCAGCGAGAGTTCGCGGTACGCCACGGCCTGCTTCGACAGGTCGTCGTACACGCAGAGGACGTGCTTGGGACCGGTGTAGCCGGCATCCTTGCCCTTCCACATGAAGTACTCGCCCATCGCGCAGCCGGCGTAGGGAGCGATGTACTGCATCGGGGCGCTGGCGCTGGCGCCTGCGGCCACGATGATCGTGTAGTCGAGGGCGCCGTTCTTCTTCAGGGTCTCGACGACGCCGGCGATGGTCGATTCCTTCTGGCCGACCGCGACGTAGATGCAGACCACCGCGTCGGGCGTGCCCCAGTACTTCTTCTGGTTGATGATGCAGTCGAGGCAGACCGCGGTCTTGCCGGTCTTGCGGTCGCCGATGACGAGCTCGCGCTGGCCGCGACCCACGGGGATCATGCTGTCGACGGCCTTGATGCCGAACTGCAGCGGCTCCTTCACGGGCTGGCGCTTGCTGATGCCGGGGGCGACGATGTCGACCTTGCCGGTCTGCGCGGTCTTGATGGGCGCGCCGCCGTCGATCGCGTTGCCGAGCGGGTCGACCACGCGGCCGAGGAGCTCGGGGCCGACGGGCACTTCGAGCAGGCGGCCGGTCGCCTTGACGGTGTCGCCTTCGCGCACGAGGGTCGGGTCACCGAAGAGCGCGGCGCCCACGACGCCCGACTCGAGGTTCATGACCTGTCCGGTGATCGTCTTGCCGCCGACGCACTGGAACTCGAGGAGTTCGCCGGCCATCGCGCTCGACAGGCCGTAGATGCGGGCGATGCCGTCGCCGACCTCGACGACCTGGCCGACCTCGCTGACCTCGAGCTGGCTGCTGAAGGACTCGATCTGCTGCTTGATGACCGAAGTGATTTCGTCAGTCTTGATCTTCACGGTTGGACCTCTGCTTTCGGGGGTTCGTCGTGCCCTGCTCGGGCGGTTGGTTCGTTCGGGTTCAGGAGAGGAAGCGGCCGATGTCGGCGCGCACCTTGGCGCCGGCGTCCTCGACGAGCGAGCGCCGCATGCGGCGCAGCTTCGCGGCCACCGAGCCATCGATCAGCTGGTCGCCGATGCGCAGCTTCACGCCGCCGACCATCGACGCATCCTTGTACAGGTGGAGCACCGGCTCGCGGCCCAGGCGCGACTTCAGCGTGCCGGCGAGGCTCGCCCGCGCGCCGTCGTCGAGCTGCCCGTCGACCGTGAAGACGTCGACCTCGACCTTGCCGAAGCGCTCGTTGAGCAGCTTGGCGTAGGCATCGGAGATCGCTTCGAGTTCACCCAGGCGGCCCTTGCGGTTCGCAACGAGCAGGAAACGGAGCATCAGGTCGCTGACGCGTCCCTTCAGCAGCGTCTGGAGCGTCGCCTCGCGCGCAGCGGTGTCGATCGCGGGCGAACGGAGGAACTCCGCGAAGCGCCGGTCGCCGCGGACGATCTCGACGAGATCGACCAGTTCGTCGCCTGACTCCTGCGCGGCGGCGTCGCCGCCCTGCTTCGAGGCGAGCTCGAACAGGCTTTCGGCGTAGACGCGGCCGACGCTGGTGGTTGCGGTGGACATGGGCTGCCTTCGTGTGGTTCGGGGCTCAGCGACCGCTGCTGGCGAATTCCTTGATCGACTGCTCGACGAGGGCCTTCTGGTCCTTGGCGTCGATCGTGCGTCCGAGGATCTTGCCCGCGACGCTCACGGCCAGCTCGGCCGCGTGCGCCTCGAGCTCCGCCACCGCCTGGCGGCGGGCGGCGTCCATCTCGGCGTTGGCGCGCTTCTTCAGTTCGGCCAGCTCGGCCTCGCTGCGCGCGCGGAGGTCGTCCGCCGCCTTCTGGGCCTGGGCGCGGGCTTCCTTGATCATGGCATCGGCATCCTGCTGCGCCTGCACGAGCTTGCGCTCGAACTCCTCCTGCGCGGCCTTCGCGCTCGCGCGGGCATCCTCGGCAGCCTTGATCTCGCCGAGGATCTTCTCGTTGCGCTCGTCGAGGCCCTTGGCGATGGTGGGCCACACGAACAGGGACAGCACGATCACGGTGACCAGGGCCACCACGACGGCGGTGGCCAGGGGCAGGATCTGCACGCTCATCGGGTTCGAGGCGTCGGCGGCAAGCAGGAACACGGTTGACCTCGCTGGGTTCGTATCGATCCGGTCAGGCGGGCACGTCGGTCAAGGCTCTGTGGGCATCGTGGGCAGGCACGCGCTGCCGGGACCCGCACGCGGCGGGCCCCGGCAGGCGTCGATTCAGCCTGCGGCGATCAGGTGCCCTTGGGGAACGAGATCAGGCCGACGACGACGGCGAAGAGCGCAACGCCTTCGACGAGGGCCGCCGTGAGGATCATGTTGACGAAGATCTTGCCGGCCATCTCGGGCTGGCGGGCGATGCTCTCGACGGCGCTGCCGCCGATGCGGCCGATGCCCATCGCGGCGCCGATCACGGCCAGGCCGGCAGCGAGGCCGGCACCGAGGCCGGAGCCCCAGTTCATGGCGTTCTCGCCGGCGGCGAGGGCGTTGTCCGCGCCGAAGACGGCGAGGGCGGCGAAGGCGAGGAGAGCAAGGGTCACGTTCTTCATTTGGGTTGGCTCCAACGGCGCCGTGGGTGGGCGCCTCATGCAGGCTGAACTCGGTGTTCCCGGCACCCACTGCCGGGAAAGGGGGGAAAGTGTAGCGACGACGGGTCAGTGCGCGGGAGCGGGCACGGCGTGCCCTGAACCCCCGTGGTCATGACCGCCGTGGCCATGATCGTGCGCGTGCTCCTCGTGGCCGTGGTCCTCGTGCGCCATCAGGCTGATGAAGACAGCCGTCAGGAACATGAAGATGAAGGCCTGGAGGAACGCCACGAACAGTTCGAGGAAGGTGATGAGCACCGCGAAGATGCCCGCCACCAGCGTGATCGATCCGGCAGCCCAGGTCGGGCCGCCCGCCTTGAGCACCATGGCGCCGAAGCTGAACAGCACGGCCATCAGCGTGTGGCCGGCGACCATGTTGGCCAGGAGTCGGATGGCGAGCGCGGCCGGCTTGATGAACATGCCGCCGATCTCGACCACGAAGATGATGGGGATGACCGCCCACAGGCCGATCGGGCCGTGCACCAGGTCATGGCCGCCGCAGAGGTGCTCGAGCGTGCCCTTCACGCCCAGGTCGCGGAACGACTGCCACCAGATGGCGCAGAAGCTGATCGCCGCCAGGCCCAGCGTGACCGAGAGGCTCGCGGTGGCGGTGCCGCCGAAGAACACGGCGGCCGGCTGGGTGTGCGCCATGTCATGCGCGGCCTGGTCGTGCTGGCCCATCATGACGTGCAGCATTTCCTGCACGTCGGCGAAGGGGATCAGGCCGAACAGGTTGAGGGTCAGGATGAAGAAGAAGAGCGAGAGCAGCAGCGGCAGCCAGGCCTTGGCCAGGCGTTCGCCCATGACCGGCACGAGCATCTGGTCACGCAGGCCGAGCACGATCACCTCGATGACCTGGGCGACGCGGCCCTTGGTGACGAAGCGGGCGTTGCCTTCGCTGGCAGGGCCGGTCCTGATGCGGCGGGCGGCGAGCATGAGCAGGCCGATGCAGACCAACGCGCCGACCACGAGCGAGATCATGCTCAGGGTCAGCCGAGTGCCCTCGATGGACAGGGCACTGTCCCGGTCAAGGACGTGTCCGAGTGGGTTGTCGCCGGCGGCAAGGAGCAGAGTGGTCATGTGGGGTCTGTGGGTTCGGGCCCCTTGGATCGGCCCGATCCGGGCTGGGCGAGGACGGGCCCAAGGACCTTGGCCACCGCTACGGTCTCGCTGACCAGCAGTGCCACGTACGTGAGCCCGGTAGCCAGCACGAATGCCTTGGGCTCTCCGAGGGAGCGGAAATATAGCAATGCAGCAAGGCCCGCCGTGGCCACCATGCGCAGGCCAGCAGCACCCATCCAGAAGCTCGCCCAGATGCTTGCCGCGCGCTGCGAAGGGGGCCAGAGCATGAGCAAGCCAAGCAGGTTGCCGATGAGCGCGACGCCCACCCCCATCAGGCACCCAACCCAAGTTCCAGCAGCGGTTTGCGTCAACTCGCTGCGCTCGGAAAGCCAACCGAGGCCCGCGGCCACCCCGCCGCAGCCGAACGCCGTACCCAGCGTGGTCAGGAGCATGGCCCGGCCGGGCAGGCTGAAGATGACCTCCCCCTGCGCATCCCGGGGCAACGGCGCCGACGGCTCAACCACGGGGGCCGCCCTCCGGCCGATCCGGCCCGGGACGCTCGACCCGCTTGGATCGTTGCTCGAGGTAGGCGTTCATGCTCAGGCCGCCGCGCACGAGGCTGTAGATCGACACCACGATGCCCAGTCCTGCACCGATCGCCAGCCACAGCGGCGCGGTCCCGGCGAAATGGTCAGCGACCCAGCCCAGTCCGGCACCGGCGAGCACCTCGGTCACCATCTGCCAGGCCAGGCCCATCATGCGGAAGCCGATGCGCATCTCTTCGCGTTCGTCGGCAGCCTTTCGTCGGGCGCGTTCAGGATCGGGTGGCACCGCACGAGCCTACCGGGGGCCGCCCGGGCGCGACGGGCTACACTTCGCCCCGCCATGGCCATCCGCGACAGCGAGATCGTCGACGTCACCCCGAAGCGCCTCGATTCGACCGAGAGCCTCTTCGTGGTCAACGTCATCAAGGGACTCGGGACCACGCTGCGCCACTGCTTCCAGAACATCGGCCGCGACGGCAAGAACAAGGACACCCTGTGGGTGGTCCAGTACCCCGAGGAGAAGCGCGACGACCGCCCCGTCGAGGACGGCGGCCAGTACCGCCCCTACTTCCGCGGCGTGCACCGCCTGAACAAGGACGAGGATGGCCGCGTGCGCTGCGTGGCCTGCTTCATGTGCGCCACCGCCTGCCCGGCGAAGTGCATCCACATCGTCGCCGACGAGAGCCCGTGGGAGGACCGCGAGAAGTACCCCAAGCAGTTCGACATCGACGAGCTGCGGTGCATCTACTGCGGCATGTGCGAGGAAGCCTGCCCGGTCGATGCGATCGAACTCACCCCGCACTACGAGGTGACCGGACTCTCGCGCAACGAGCTGATCTTCGACAAGACCAAGCTGCTGCAGGTCTTCGACGAAACGATCGCCGAGAAGCCGATGTGAGGCCCGCGGCGGACGCCGCGCACCACCGACCGTTCAGGGCGCGGCCTGCTGGCCCTGCTTCGGTTTCTGCTTCGGCTTCCCGAACAGCCCGTCGAGTGCATCGATGACCTGGCCCGCGCCCTTGATCGGGTCGAGCTTGCCGATGACGGGGTGAACGGCAGTGTCGAGCGGGACGGTCTTCCCCGTCGACGGGGCCGAGCGGGCCGCTGAAGGTGATCTCGACCGCGAGCAGGTTGCCCAGGTCCATCGGCAGCATGTTCAGCGCGTTGCTGATGTCGGCGATCGTCTCGTCGACGGGACTGCTGATGCCCCCCGCCACGCCGGCCACCGTGCGCACGATGCTGCTGGCCGGGTAGCGCGCGCTGATCGCGCGTGCCCAGGCGGGATCGCGCGTCAGGTCGATGTCGCCGGAGAAGTTCAGCACCAGCTGCCACTGCGTGCCCGTGCGGTCGACGCCGATGATGAAGTCGCGGTACGTGAGCTGGCCGGCCCGCACGGTCGCCGCGAGCGGGCCGATGTTCGCGGGCACGGTCGGCGACGCCGACGACTTGAACTTCTGCAGCACGCCCAGCAGCTGGTTGTTCTTCACGACCGTCACGTCGCCCACCTCCACGCGCGCATCGGCATCGAGCCGCGCGAGGTTGCCGTCGGTGGGCCACCGCAGGCGAGCGAGCGTGACCTTCACCGGCGGTGCATCCTTGACGTCCGAGAGGATCGGGTTCACCGGCTCGAGCAGCTCGTGCCTGATCGCGTCGTTGAGCACCAGCGCGAGCTCCACCGGCTTGTCCTGGTCGACCTGCACGAATCCGTCCGCGACCTTGATTCGCGGCATGCGTGCATCGAGGTAGGTCGTGTCGAGCGTGGCGGAGAGGTCGATCGTCCCGGGCGCGGGCGACACGGCGTCGATCGTCGCGTCGGCACGATCGCCGCAGGCGCGCGTGACGATGCCGTCGGTCGCCGCGAGCGCATCGACCCACGCGAGCGGGATCGCCTTCGCCTGGGCCTGCGCGCGGAGGGCCATCGTGGCCGTGGCGAGCCCGCCGTCGGGCTGCCCGAGTGCATCGATCGTGCCCTTGGCGTTCACGGTCCCGTCGGTTCCCTTGGCGCCGAACGCCACCGTGGCATCGAACGCGCACGAGCGCCCGAGCGACGCAGCCTTCACGTCGGCACCGATGCGCTCGACGTGCAGCTTCACGGGACCGAACGCCGCGTCGACGGCACCGACCGTGACCGATGCGTCGATGCCCGCATCGGCGAGCCGAGCGGGCACGGTGATGCGCCGCAGGTCGAGCGCGGCATCGATGCGCGCCTTGGGATCGAGCACGATGCGGTCGCTGCCCGCGGCGTTGAACGCGCCGCCCTTCGGCGCGGCTGCGGGCGCGGCCGCGTTCCTGGCGGCGACGGGCTTCGAGGCGAGGAAGGGCTGCACGAGCGCGCCCGGCGCCGAGAGCTTCGCGGTCGAACCGCGCACGTCGATCGCGCCATCCGCGGCGAGCATGCCGCGCAGGTCGCCGCGCAGATCCAGCTCGAGGCTCGCTGGCTGCTTGGCGCCACCGTCGATCGACACGTCGGACGCCACGCTCAGCCGTGCACCCTGTTCGAGCGCCGCGATCGCGGCCGTGATGCGCGTCTGCTCGAGGCCCACGCGCAGCGACTCCGATGGCGCGAGCGAACACGCACCGACCGAGGCGTCGAGCGTCAAGGCCACGCTGCGGCGATCTGCCCCGATCGTCACGCCCTTCAGCGTGGCGTCGATGGGCACCATGTCCTGGCCGGTCCACGAGGCGGCATCCGGCTCGCGACCCGCCATCGTCCGGTCAAGGACGCCCCGCGGCATCCGAAGGCTGACCGTCGCCGTCGGCACGCGCACGCCGCGGCCTGCGCCGCCCGGCGGCGCAGGATCGAGCACGGCCTCGATCGTGGCCGTGAGCCGCGCGAGCGCAGCCGAGACCTTGAGTTCGTCGATCCCCTTGCTGCCGGTCCAGGCCAGGTCGAGCGTGCCCGGCCCAGCAGCAAGCGGCAGGAAGGCAGAGTCGCTGAATCGGCCGATCATGGCCGTCCCGGCGGGCAACGTCGCCTTGACCGTTGCCGATCCACCCGGAGCGCCCGAAGCCGGCATGGTCAGGGACGCCTGCGACCGGACCTCGAGCTCACCGGGCACGGTGGCCCCGAGCGAACCAGACCACGCCAGGTCGCCGCCCGCGGTTCGGGTTGCGCTGCCCGCCACGTCGACGCGCTCGAGCACGATGCCGCGGTCGAGGCCGGGGCACGCGCTCAACTCGATGCGGTCGATGCCCAATGTGAGTTTCTCTGCCTTTACCTCAACAGCGCTGGGAGCGGGTGCCGGCGTGAGCATCACGAGCTCTTCAGCGGCAAGGGCGAGCTTGGCGGGCGCGGCGATCCGCACGCCCTCCACGTCGAGCAACTCCGGCAGTCCATCGCTGACCGTGATCCACCCCTTCAGCTCGCGCACGACCGTCCGGGCCGGGGTCCACTGCACCTGCGTCGAGAGTTCGGCAGCCGGCCCTTTGAGGGTCACCTGCGCCGTGGCCGACCGGGTGCTGCCATCGACCTGCATCGCGAGCACCGGCCGACCGAGCCCGACGAGGCCTGACATGCGCTGCATGCGCTCGGGCACGTGCGGCACGCGCGAGAGGTCGATCGCATCGACCTGGATCGAACCGTTCACCTGGGCTGCGTCCGCGGTGATGGCGCCCGACTGGTCCATGAACTTCGACAGCGTCAGGTCGGCCTTGGCCGCGAAGCCGCTGGCACCACCCGCCACCGCAACCTGCGCGCCCTTGGACAGGGCCTGCGAGCGCACGCCGATGCGGGTCGAGGCGACATCGAGCCATGCATCGGTTCCGATGACCCCACCCACCGAGACCGGCTCGATCGACAGCGCAGCGTCGATCGTCGCGGAGCCGACGTCGACCGCCGACCGTTCAAGCGTGATGGACGCCCCGTCGATCGCGAGCGTCGCCGCAGCCGGCCGTCGCAGCGTGATGCCCGTGCCGTCGAGCCACTCGTTCCCGACCGATGCCGCGATCGAGGAGCGCTGCACCTCGACGCGCGCACCGGCCCACGCACCGGCATCGAAGCGCGGCATGATGAACGCCGCGAGCGAACCCTGTGCCACGCCGCCGGCCAACGCCACGTCGACCTGCGCGCGATCGGCGAGCCGCGCGGTGCGCAGGCCGATCGTGACGTCGCCGAGCATCAGGCCATCCTTCGCCTGCGCGATGCCATCGAGCACGATGCCCTTCATCGCGATCGATGCGATCGCCTGCGCGCCCTCGACCGGGGATCCGTCGAGCGGAACCACGGCACGCTCGACGCGGATCGAGACCGGCACGTCACTGCGCACCGGCACGCCGAAGCCGGTCAGCAGCGGCTTGGCCAGGGTGGTGTCCAGCACGAGGTCCTGCACGATCGCCTGGCCCGACGCATCGTCGAGCCGCGCCGAACCGCTGAGCGCGAGGCGATCGCTGCGCGCGGTCAGCGTGGCACCGGGACCGTCGAAGTCGATCGTCGCGACGAGCGACGGCCCGAGGTCACGCACCGCATCGATGCCCGTGCCGTGCAGGAACGGCGCGAGCACGGCCGTCGGCACGTTGCCCAGTGCCACCTGGCCCGAAGCCGTCGCCTTCGACGAGAGCGTGCCTGCCGTCGTCAGCAGCCCATTGAAGCGGACCCGCCCGGTGGCGCCGCTCGGTGCACTGCCCTTGGCCTCGAGCGTGGCCTCGAAGCGCGCATCCAGCAGCCGCGCGAGGCTCTCGGCCTTGGCATCGACGTCGAGCGAGCGCACGACGATCTGCTGCGTTCCGGCGGAGACCGGCAGCGAGGAAGCCTTGAGCGCCAGGTCGACGCCGGCCGTGGCGACCGTGACCGTGCCATCCTTGCCGACGAGCCCGCGCAGCGTCGCATCGAGGTCGAACGATCCACGCTCTGCACCGATCGTCGTCGAGCCCTTCGCCTTCACGGTCGCATCGCCGTCGCGCAGCGCGATCGAGGCCGAGGCGCCCTCGATGCGCACCGGGCTGCCGCCGCCGAGCGGCGTGATCGTGAGCGCAAGCGGATCGACCGTCAGCGTCGAGCCCCTCGCGATGGCGGGCAGCGAGAAGGGCGCATCGGGAGCCGTTGGCTTCGACGCAGCCGCGGACGACCCGGCTCCGCCCGCCGATGCCGGCTGCAGCAGATCCGGCAGGGTGATCGACCCGTCGTCGCGCGATGCGGTGTCCACCGCGGCGGCCACGCGCACGTCGAGCGGGCCCGACGACCGCGCCAGCGCCAGCAGCCCGTTGTGCACGCTGATCGTGGCGTCGACCGCATCGTGCTCGCCCTTCACCGCGACGCGGAACACCTGCGGCCCGGACCATGACACGCTCGACTCATGGACCACGACGGTGCCGCGCACGCGGGGCGCGACGGCGTCACGGACGATGCCCGGCAGGAGCGTCGCGCTCACGATCGCCGGCAGTGCCGCGACGAGCACGGCACACAGCAGCAGTGCGATGCCCGCGCCGATGGCCAACCTGCGGACGCGCCGCGATGACGATGCTCCCCTGCTCATGGCCGGATCGTACGAGCGGCACCATGCCCGGTTCGGTCGCCGGCGCCGGGTGCGAGGCCGCTGCGGTCCGCTCAGTCCACCGCGACCGGTACGCGCGGCGATGCGGGCACGAGCGCCAGCATCCGGTCGATCGCGAGGCGGGCGAGCGCACGCGCCTCGGGATGCACCGAGATCCGGTTGACGACCCGGCCCTGCGCCAGCTCATCGAGCACCCAGAGCAGGTGCGCCTGGTCGATGCGGTACATCGTGGTGCACAGGCACTGGCAGTCCGAGAGGATGCGGACCTCGACGCCGCGCGCGGCGGCGCGTGCCGCGAGCCGGTTCACGAGGTGGATCTCCGTCCCGACCGCGAAGCGCGAGCCGGCGGGTGCGGCCTCGATCTCCTGGATGATGAACTCGGTCGATCCCTTCAGGTCAGCCAGGTCGACGACCTCCTGGCAGCACTCGGGATGCACGATGACCTTCATGCCGGGCTCGTTCGCCCGGATCCACGCCACGTGCTCGGGGCGGAACAGCTTGTGCACGCTGCAGTGCCCGGCCCACAGGATCACGTCCGCATCGTGCAGGCGCTGCGCGCCGAGTCCGCCATCGGCCTTGCGTGGCTGCCACAGCGCGCACTGCGCCGTCAGCGACGGATCGTCGGCTGCATCGACCTCGGTGACGAAGCCGCGCGACTTCGCCGTGTTGCGCCCCAGGTGCTGGTCGGGCAGGAAGAGGAGCTTCACCCGCTCGCCCGGCTCGAGCGGCCGTTCGCCGCCCCGCAGCGCCCAGTCGAAGACCAGGTGCGCGTTGCTGCTGGTGCAGCACGCGCCTCCATGCTGGCCCACGAAGGCCTTGATCGCCGCCGAACTGTTGACGTAGGTGATCGGCACCACGCGCACGCGCTCGCCCGCGTGGACCGCGGCGATCGCCTCCCAGCAGGCGACCGTGTCGTCCCACGCGGCCATGTCGGCCATGCTGCACCCGGCGCCGAGGTCGGGCAGGATCACGTTGACCGCACCGTCCGTGACGATGTCGGCCGTCTCGGCCATGAAGTGCACGCCGCAGAAGATGAGCGACTCGCTCCCGCGGCGGCGCGCCTCGACCGCGGCCATCTGCGAGAGCTTCAGGCTGTCGCCGGTCAGGTCGGCATGCTGCACCACGGCATCCTGCTGGTAGTGGTGGCCCAGGATCAGCACCTTCGACCCCAGCTCGGCACGCCGCGCGGTGATGGCGGCGGCAAGCGCGCCCTCCTCCATCGAGCGGTAGCGTTCGGGCAGCGGTGGTTGCCAGAGCATGGACCACCAAGTGTAGGGCCTACCATCCACCGATCCATGGACGACGACCTCCTCGTGCACGCGCCGGCGAAGCTCAACCTGGCCCTGAGCGTCGGTGGTCCGCGCCCGGACGGGCTGCACCCGCTCGCGTCGTGGATGGTCACGCTCGGCTGGGGCGACTCGGTCTTCCTGCGCCGCCGCGATCCCGGGAGTCGATCCCTCTTCGCGAACGTCTGGGCCGCCGACGCGCCGCACACGCCCGACCTCGACTGGCCGCTGCGCACGGACCTCTCGTACCGGGCGCATGCCGCGCTCGAGGCGGCGACCGGGCGCGCGCTGCCGGTGCGCGTGCGCGTGGAGAAGCGCATCCCGGTGGGCGGCGGGCTCGGCGGTGGAAGCAGCAACGCTGCGGCGCTGCTGCGGGGCATGAACGACCTGTTCGAGCTCGGCCTGACCGCCGACGACCTTCGCTCGATCGCCGCCGGCCTGGGCAGCGATGTCGCCTTCCTCGTCGAAGGCGGCTCGGCGATCGTGTCGGGCGTGGGCGAGCGGGTCGAACCGCTCACCGGCCTCCCCGAGGCGCACCTCGTGCTGTGCTTCCC
>JBEGNG010000014.1:0-14578 GCA_041182645.1 Planctomycetota bacterium | reverse complement strand
CTCGGCATCGATGCCGAGCTGGCCCTGCTCGAACGCGTGCAGGCGCTCACGGAGGCTGCCCTGCTGCTGGAGGCCGGCCGCCAGGCCGATGCGCGCCTGATCCTCGACGGCATGCCGGAGACCTTCCGGGCGCCTGAGCCGGCGGCGCACCGGAGGCGGGCCGTCGGCGACGGTGGATTGGCGACGGCGATCGACCGTGCCGATGGGCCCGAGGCGCGCGTGCTCGCGCTGAACAGATGGCTCGGCAGCGCCGACGAGATCGGTCCGATCGATGCGCGCACGCTCGCCGAGCTGGCGTGCGGGCCCGACGACGGATTGTCGCGCCGAGCGCGCTCGGTGGCGCAGTCGCGCTTCGCGTCGAGTGCCGACATGGCCGTGGGCTGGCTCGATGCGCTCACGGTCGCGGATGCGGCGCGCGCGTCGTCGGCGATCGGGGCCTGGCTCGGCCGTGCCGGACTCGACGCAACGAGCGTCGATGGTGCGGTGCGCGTGCGACAGGCGCTCGTCGAGCGTGCGATCGCGCTGGTGCAGGGCGAGGCCGACTCGATGCGGCAGCGTGTGGCGGCGTGCCGGGCGTCCTGGGAGCGCATGGCGCCCTTGCTCAACGCCGTGCCGGCACGCGGCGCCGAGGGCGACCTGGGCACGGCCTCGATCCAGGCGATCGTGCAGGGCAGCACGGGCACCCCACAGGCGCGTGCACTGGCCGAGCTCCGGATGCGTGCGGCCGACCACGAGGTTGCCAGGTTCCTCGCCTGGCAGACCGCGCTGCTCGAGGCGCTCGCCGAGCCGTCGGAGGGGCTGTCGAGGCAGGAGCGGTTCGCCGCCCGGAGCGCGCTCGATGCGGTCGCCGACGCGCGGGCATCGGCCTCGTCGTCGATCGAACAGGCGATCGCCAACCAGCGCGCGATCACGACCGCCATCGCGGTCCGCGCGGGGAGGTGGACGTGGTGAGGCTGCTCGTCGTGATGGCAAGCATGCTCCTCGTGCCGCCGTTGGCCGAGCGCATGGCGGGGCTCGATCCCACGGGGCCGCTCGCCTACCTCGAGGCCGGTGAGGATGCGGCGCGCGATGGCGAGGTCGAGCTTGCGCGCCAGCTCTTCCGCCGCTGCGGGGCGCTTGCCTCGGCCAAGGGCGAACCCGGCCTGGCCGCCAGCGCCGCACTGGGCATGGCCTCGCTCGAGGATCCGGCTCGAGGCGACGGTGCATGGGCGCAGTGGCAGGCGTTGGCGAGGATGCTGGCTCCGGCAGGCGTCGTGCGCGATCGTTCACCCGCACCCGACGCGGACCGGCTCCGGTTCGCCCAGCTCATCTCGCACTACCGCGCAGGTCGCTCCCTGCAGGCGCAGCGGCTCGGTCGTGATCCCGCGTGCGTCGCCCTGGCCCGTGCGTGGGGGGCCATGCTGCCCGGCGGAGGCGAGGGCTTCATCCGCGCCTGCACGGGGCTCTCGTCCTCGGCACCGCCGCAACTCTCGCCCCGCCAGGCCGACCAGTTGCTTGCGGTCGAAGCGGCGTTGCTCGCCCGCATGCCGAGCGCGCTCGATGAACTCCGTTGCGGGGGCACGCAGCCCGTGCCCGAGGTGGATCCGCGCGATCCGGCACAGGCCTTCGGCATCGACGATGCCTCATGGTGGTGGCGTGGGGGCCGATGGTCCGCCACGCCGTGAACGGCGGGATGCTCAGCAGTGCGCGAGGGCGCGTTCGAGGTCGGCGACGAGGTCGTCGGCGTGCTCGATGCCCACGCTCAGGCGCACCAACGAATCGCTGATGCCCAGTTCGGCCCGCATCGCCTCGGGCACGCTCGCGTGGGTCATGATCGCCGGGTGCTCGATCAGGCTCTCGACGCCACCGAGGCTCTCGGCCAGCGCGAAGAGGTGCACGTGCTCGAGGAACGCGCGGCTCTCGCGGATCCCGCCCTTGAGGAAGATCGTGATCATGCCGCCGAAGGCCGGCTGCCCGTGCAGGCGCATCTGGCGCGCGGCGAGCGCGTGCTGCGGGTGGCTGGCCAGGCCCGGGTAGACGACGCGCTCGACCTTCGGGTGACGCTCGAGCCACTGCGCGACGCGCATCGCGCTCTCGCAGTGGCGCTGCATCCGCACCGCCAGCGTCTTGACGCCGCGCAGGCCCAGGTACGCATCGAACGGCCCCATCACGCTGCCGATCGCGTTCTGCATGAAGCGCAGCTTCTCGCACAGGTCGGGGCGGCCGGTGACGAGCGCGCCGCCGACCGTGTCGCTGTGGCCGCCGATGTACTTCGTCGTGGAGTGCATCACCATGTCGCAGCCGAGTTCGAGCGGACGCGTGAGCATGGGCGTGGCGAAGGTGTTGTCGCAGACGGTGATGGCACCGGCGGCCTTGCCGATCGACGCTACCGCCGTGAGGTCGACCAGCTTGAGCGTGGGGTTGGTCGGCGTCTCGACCCAGAGCATGCGCGGGCGGTTGGCCTTCACCGCCGCCTCGAGCTTCGCGGTGTCCGTCATGTCGACGTGCACGACCTTCAGGCCCTGGTGCCGCCGTACACGTCATCCATGCACACGATGCAGTCGCCGGCATCGAGCAGTTCGAGCGCCGTGCCGATCGCCGCCAGGCCGCTGGCGAAGGCGAAGCCGCCGCACGTCCGATCCTGCTCCTCCGACAGGCCGGTCGACTCGAGGCTGCCCAGGCAACGCTCGAACGCGAAGCGCGTGGCGTTGTGGCTGCGCGAGTACTCGAAGCCCTTGTGCACGCCGGGTGAATCCTGGATGAAGGTGCTGCTCGTGGCGATGGGCGGCATGACCGCGCCGGTCGATGGATCGGGGTGCTGGCCCCCGTGGATGCAGCGCGTGTCGAGGTGGAGCCGTGAGGTGTCGTGGGCCATGGTCGTTCCTGGTTCAGGCGGTCTGCTGGCGCAGCCAGTTGATGAGGTCGATGCGCGTGATCAGGCCGCAGTAGCGATCGCCGTCGACGACGATCGCCACGCGGTCGGCGCGGAAGATGGGGATCAGGTCCTCGGGGCGGGCGGTCGGGGCGACGGTCTCGAGGTGGCTGGTCATGTACTCGCCGACCGGTCGCTGGAGCGCGTTGCGGTCGCGGTAGAGCGCCAGGAGGATGTCGCTCTCGTCGATGATGCCCAACACGCGGTCACGCTCGTCGAGGACCGCCATCTGGCTGACCGAGTGCGTGCGCATGCGCTTGACGGCCTGGGCCAGCGGCAGGGCGGGGGTGAGCGTGAAGTCCTCCTTGCGGTCGTGCCGGCGCGCGATCAGGTCGCGCAGGTCGCCCGTGCGCTCGCGCTTGAGCATGCCCTGGTCGACCATCCAGAAATCGTTGTACATCTTGCTCAGGTACTTCGCGCCGGAGTCGCAGATGAGCGTGACGACGCGCTTGGGGCGCTCCTGCTCGCGGCAGTAGCGCAGCGCCGCGGCCAGCAGCACGCCGACGCTCGAACCGGCGAGCACGCCTTCCTTCACCAGCAGCTGCCGGACGGTCTCGAAGGCCTCGGCGTCGGTGACCGTGTACGCCTTCTTCACCAGCGAGAGGTCGAGGATCGACGGCACGAAGTCCTCGCCGATGCCCTCGACGAGCCACGATCCCGGCTCGACCGCGCGGCCCTCGTTGACGAGCGGTGCGAGGATCGAGCCCGCCGGGTCGGCCAGGATGATCTCCACGTTGGGGTCCTTCGACTTCAGGTACCGGCCCACGCCGCTCACGGTGCCGCCCGAACCGACGCCGGCGACGAAGGCGTCGATGCGCCCGCCCATCTGTTCCCAGATCTCGGGGCCGGTCGTGCGCTCGTGGGCGATCGGGTTGGCTTCGTTCGCGAACTGGTTGGCGTAGTAGGCCCCGGGGATCTCGCGCGAGAGCCGCTCGGCCACGTCCTGGTAGTACTCGGGGTGGCCCTTGGCCACGTCGGACCGCGTCATGCGGACCTCGGCGCCCATGGCGCGCAGGTGGCTGACCTTCTCCTCGCTCATCTTGTCCGGCATGACGACGACGAGCCGGTAGCCCTTGAGTGCCGCGATCAGCGCGAGCGCGATGCCGGTGTTCCCGGCGGTCGCCTCGACGATCGTGCCGCCCGGCTTGAGCGCGCCGGTCCGCTCGGCATGGGCGACCATCTCGACCGCGATGCGGTCCTTGATCGACTGGCCCGGGTTCAGGTTCTCGAGCTTGACGTAGAGCTCGCAGCAGCCCGTGTCGAGGTGACGCAGGCGGAGCATGGGGGTGTTCCCAACCATGTCGAGAAGGCTGTCGTACACGGGAGCGGTCGGCATCGGAGGAGTGTACGGGTGCGCGCGGCGCCGATTTGCCGCACAATCCGGGCATGGGCGTGACGCTCGAGACCATCGATGGCAGGTTGGCGATGCGCGGTGCCGGCGATGCGCCCGGCACCGGCGTGTCGATCGATCTCGGGGCGATCGACGTCCGTGCACTCGGCGGCCATCCTCTCGTGCGTGCGATCGGCAAGGGCGCCGGTCCGGTGATCGACGCGACGACCGGCCTGGGCGGCGATGCATGGATCCTCGCGGCGTCGGGTCGAACGGTGACGGCGATCGAGCGCAACCCGGCGATCCATGCGCTGCTCGAGGACGCGCTCGTGCGCGCCCGCGCGACGCCGACGCTGGCCCACGTCGCCGCGCGCATCACGCTCGTGCACGGCGATGCACGGTCGCGCCTTGCCGGGCTGGCGAACGGTGCTTGGGCGATCCTCGTGGACCCGATGTTCCCGCCCAAGCAGAAGTCGGCGCTCGCACCGCGGGACATCCGGCTGGTGAAGGAAGCCGTGGGCGACGACCCCGATGCGTCGGAGCTCCTGGCGGCTGCCTTGGCGACCGAAGCGCCGCGCATCGTGGTCAAGCGACCCCACGAGGCGCCGCCCCTGGGCGGTACGCCGCACCACGTGATCGAGAGCCGGCTCGTGCGCTACGACGTGCACGACCGTCCGCACCTGATGCCGCGGAGCGCATCATGATGGCGGCGTCGTGGCCGCGTGCGGTCCGGAGCACAGCAAGGAGCGCCCGATGAGTGAAGCCTGGTTCCATGTACCGAGCCTCGAGGGCGCCGGGATCGTCTGGATCCCGAAGGATGAGGCGAAGCATGCGCTCGGCTCGCGGCGGCTCGGCGCGGGTGATGCCGTCACCCTGTTCGACGGGGCCGGCCACGTCGGGGCGGGTTCGGTGACCGACCAACGGCGCCATGACGGCGCACTGGCGATCGAGGTCGGCCCGATCGAGACGGCGCCTCGCCTGAGGCCGGCGATCCACCTGGCGTGCGCGATCCCCAAGGGTGACCGAAGTGCGACCCTGGTCGAGTCGTGCATGCCGTTCGAGCCTGCGTCGATCACGCCGCTCGCGTGCGAGCGCAGCGTGCAGCGGATGTCGCCGAACCTCGCGGCGCGGCTCGACCGCATCGCCCTGGAATCGTGCAAGCAGTCGCGGCAACCCTGGTCGTGCACGATCGCTGCCGAGTGTGCGCCGGAGGCGGCCGTGCGCTCGGCGCAGGGACGTGCGCTGATCCTGCACCCCGGCGGCATCGCCCTGCGCGATGCGGTGCGGGGTTTCGATGCCGTGACGCTCCTGATCGGTCCGGAGGGTGGGTTCTCTGCTCGCGAGGTCGCGGCGTGTGAGCAGGCCGGTGCGGTGCGGGTCGGATTGGGCTCGACGATCCTGCGCATCGAGCTGGCGGCGAGCGCGGCGATGGCGGCGATCAGGCTGCAGTGAGCGGACGGCTGCCGAAGGAAAACAAAGGGCAGCCGCTGGGACGGCTGCCGAAGGAAAACAAAAAGGCAGCCGCTGGGACGGCTGCCGAAGGAAAACAAAAGGGCAGCCGCTTGGACGGCTGCCGAAAATGGAGCGTACCGGAGTCGAACCGGTAACCTCTGCCTTGCAAAGGCAGCGCTCTGCCAATTGAGCTAACGCCCCGTGCGGGGGAGCGGAATCCTACCGCGGGTCGGCGTGCGTGGAAACAGCGTTGGGTGGGGGATCGCCCGCGGCGTCCGGGGCGTCGGTGACCACGGGCCGGAGTCGCGCCAATGAAAGAACGCCCCGCGCGGGGCGGGGCGTTCGAAAGGTGACGGCCTTTGAGGGGCTCAGTCGTTCATTCCGACGTGCCGGTCGAGACCGGCGCGCCATCGGTGGCCGGGGTCGCCGGGGTGCGCGACACGGGCAGCGACTCCATCGAGCGCGGACGGATGAGCTTCACGCGCAGCGTGGGGTCGTAGGTCGTGTCGCCCTTCACGCCGACGAGCGTGCCGAGCATGGGGTCGTACTCGAAGCAGTCGTCAGGCACGACGTAGGCGATGGCCTGGCCGGTCGTCGGGTCGGCGAGCACGTACAGCTCGGGCAGCGACGATCCGTCGTAGACGACCGACTGGTTCAGGTAGCCGAAGGCATCGAAGTCCGCGCGCGACTCGACGGCCTTGGCGATGACCGCGAGGGCCTGCGCGTTGGCATCGAGTTCGTTGATCGTGGCGGCGACGTTCGCATTCTCGGCCTGGATCTTCATCAGCAGGTCGATCTGCTGCAGGCGCCAGTTCACGGTCGACTTCGCGCCGGCATCGGAGCCGGCGTTGTCGAGGAACGCCATGTACTGCCCGCGGATCGCGTCGAGTTCCTCGGAGCGGTCGGGCTGCTCGCGCACGCGCTTCCACGTCGATTCGAGGTCGGCGAGCTTGGCGCGGCGCTCTCGGAAGAGGTCGAGTGCGGTCGGCTTGGGCGGCTCGGCCACGACGACCTCCTCGACCACGACCTCTTCGACGACCGGCGCCTGCGCGGTGGGGCCGCTGGCATCGAGCTCGGGAGAACCGTTTGCGTTCGTGACCGGAGCGGGAGCCTGCGTGGTCGCGACGGCAGGAGCGGGCGCTGCCTTCGGCGCTGCGGCATCGGCCGCCGCCTGGACCTCGACCGGCGCAGCCTTGCGCACGTAGTTGATGTTGACCCAGCCCGATGCGGTGCCGGGCATGCGCACCTTGTAGACCGGCAGGCCATCGACTTCGAGGGTCTCGAGCACGTTCAGCGTGGTGCCGCCGGGCAGCGTGGCGATCGCCTGGAACGAATTGCGTGCAGCGCCTTGAGCGCTCGCGTTGGGTGCGCGCAGCGGCGAATCGGCCGTGAGCGTGAGCGTGGTGCCGTCAGCCGAGAGCGTGCCGCCCGACACGAAGGCATGCATGCCGGCGAACGCGCCGCCGCTCGTGCGCACGCGGGCCCATCCGTTCGACTCCTCGATGACCTCGACGACATCCCCGGACTGGAGCTTGCCGAAGGGGTACGAGTCGCCGATGATCGGCCCCGTCCGCACATTGACGTTGTTGGAGGTGATGCGGCCTTGGTAGAGCGCTTGGGTGGCGTCTTGCGCAGAGGCCGAAGCTACGCATGCCATCGCGACGATCAAAGGAGTCCATTCCTTCATGGGTCGGATAATACTGAAAGTCGCTTGCTACCATCCGGGGAATGCGCGGGATTCCACGATTTTTTGCCTTCGCCCCCCTGGCCGTGATCGTGGCCGCGTGCGAGTCCCCGCTCGGCACCCGGGACGACGAAGGTGAGTGGCGGCAGGCCGTCGACGGAGCCCTGAAGCGGCAGATCGACGAGCGCCAGCCGGCGGATCCGGCCAAGCCCGTGACGCGTCAGCCCGTCACGCCGCCGGCCAACCTGGTCGCCCGAACGGCGGAGCTCGAGGCCGTTGGGCCGGTCGCCGCGGGAGCCGGCATGACGCTGGACCTGGGACCCGGACTCTCCGGCACGGAGCAGCCGCAGGTGGGGCTCTCCCTCAAGGATGCGTTGACGACGGCGCTGCGCAACAGCCTGCCGGTCGAGGGCGCTCGCATTGACCGCGCGATCCGCACCACCGAGATCGATCAGGCCGAGGCTGCCTTCGACGCCGTGCTCGTGGCGGGCGGCGGCTACCAGGGCACCGAGGATCCCCAGCCGGCGATCCAGATCGACCCGGCCGTACCGCCGTCCAACTTCGCCTCGATCGAGAACCGCGGCGGCAACCTGACGGCGGGGATCCGCAAGCAACTCGAGACCGGCGGCCGGCTGGGTCTGGATGTCGGGGTGACCGAGGTCAAGAACCTCAACGGCGTCACCTACGTGCCCAATCCCGCGTACGAGTCGTCGCTCGACCTCACGCTCGACCAGCCGCTGCTGGCCGGTGCGGGCGAGGACGTCGCGCTCGCGCAGGTGCGGATCGCGCAGGTCCGCGACCGGGCCGCGGCCGAGGAGCTTCGCCGCTCGATGCAGGATCTGCTGCTGTCGGTCGAGGACCAGTACTGGGAGCTCTTCGTCCGTCGCCAGGAAGTGGTGGCGGCCGAGTGGCTCGTCCAGGTCGGCACCGAGGTCCGCGACGTGCTCGAAAAGCGTCAGAAGCTCGACGCGACCGTCGCCGACTACTCGGATGCCGTGGCCACCGTCGAACAGCGCAAGTCCACGCTCATCAATGCGCGCAACGCCGCGCGGACCGCGAGCGACCGCCTGAAGCTCCTGATGAACGACCCGCAGTTCCCGGTGGGTACCGAGCTCGTCGTCGTCACGACCGATGCGCCGCCGACCTCGCCGATCGACTTCAGCTTCCGCGAGAGCGTGATCACCTCGGTCGAGCGCAACCCCTCGGTCAAGCTTGCGCTGCTGTCGATCGACCAGGCCGACATCAACGCCACCGTCGCGAACAACGGGCTCCTGCCGCAGCTGGACCTCAACCTCGCCGTCGGGCTGAACGGGCTCGGCGGCGACCTGGGTGAGGCGAGCGAGGACGTCGTCGACGCCGACTTCGTGTCCTACCTGGCGGCGCTGCAGTTCTCGCAGCCCATCGGCAACCGGCCGGCCGAGGATGCCTGGCGCATCGCCCGGCTGCAGCGCAGCCGTGCGGTCACGGGCTACCAGCAGGCGGTGGAGAACGCCGTGTTCGGGGTCAAGAGCGCGCTGCGCGACGTGAGCGCGGCGTACCAGCTCATCGAACAGGCGCAGGTCACGCGCCTGGCGCAGGCGGAGAACCTGCGGGCGCTCCTGCTGCTCGAGAAGACCCTGGCCGCGTTGACGCCCGAGTTCCTCGCGCTGAAGTTCCAACGGCAGAACGCGCTGGCCACGGCGCACATCGAGAGCGCACGGGCGAAGGCCCGGTACAACCAGTCGATCGCGCGCCTCCAGCAGGCCTCGGGCACGATCCTCGAATCGAAGGGGTTCTCGTTCGACGAGGCCGGCGGCTGGGGCGCGCCCCGCTGACCATGCCCGTCGTCCTCCCCTACGACACCGAGAGCGTGCACTATGCGGCAGGGGAGCTGCGTGGCGGGGGCGTGGTGGCGTTCGCCACCGAGACCGTCTACGGCCTCGGTGCACGGACGATGGATGCGGGTGCCATCGCGCGGCTCTACGACCTCAAGCGGCGGCCGGCGGACAACCCGCTCATCGCGCACGTGCTTGACGTCGCGTCGGCGCGGCCACTCGGCCACGAGCGGCCGCGCGCGGCGTCCCTGCTGGCCGGTGCTTGCTGGCCCGGTCCGTTGACGATCATCCTGCACAAGGCCGATGCCGTGCCGATGGCCGCGACCGGCGGTCGCGGCACGATCGCGATCCGGTCGCCACGCCATCCGCTCGCGCGTGCGCTGCTGCACGCCGTCGGGGCACCCGTCAGCGCGCCGAGCGCCAACCGCAGCGGCCAGGTGAGCCCGACCACCGCCGAGCACGTCGCGCAGGACTTCCTGGATGAGCCGGACCTGCTGATCCTCGACGGCGGGCCCTGCACGCTCGGGATCGAGAGCACGGTGGTCGACCTCACGACGCCGGTGCCGCTCGTTCGGCGCCCCGGTTCGGTGACGGTCGAGCGCCTGCGCGAACTCCTGGGCCGGGTCGATGTCGAGCATGCGACCACGCAGGGTGCGAGCCCCGGCACGGCTGCCCGCCATTACGCACCCGAGCATCCTGCGGTCCTCGTCGATGGCCACGACCTGCAGCGCGCGCTCGATGCGTCGCCGGTGCCTGCCGCCGTCATCGCCTTCGAGGGCCGCAGCGTGCCGCCCCCGCACCAGCTCGTGCCGATGCCGCGCGACGGCGACCAGTACGCGGCGCTGCTCTACGGAGCGCTCCGGCGTGCGGATGCCAGCGGCTGCGCACGAATCGTGATCGAGCGCCCGGAGCAGGCCGGCGGTGCGTGGGATGCGGTCGCCGACCGGCTCGCGCGCGCCACGGCGTGAGCTTCGTGCGGCCCTCGGGCAGGGCTAGACTTGGGGCATGTCGACCGCCGCGCGCGTGATCCGTGCCCCTCGTGGCAACACCTTGACGTGCAGGAGCTGGGCCGCCGAGGCGGCCATGCGCATGCTCATGAACAACCTCGATCCCGAGGTGGCGGAGCGCCCCGGCGACCTGATCGTCTACGGCGGCCGGGGGCAGGCGGCGCGTTCCTGGGAAGCCTTCGATGCCATCATCGCCGGCCTGAAGTCGCTCGCGCCCGACGAGACGCTGCTCGTGCAGAGCGGCAAGCCCGTCGGCATCGTGCGCACCACCACCGACTCGCCGCGCGTGCTGATCGCGAACTCGAACCTCGTGCCGCACTGGGCGACCCAGCAGCAGTTCGACGACCTCGCCGCGCGCGGGCTCATGATGTTCGGGCAGATGACCGCAGGCAGCTGGATCTACATCGGCACGCAGGGGATCCTGCAGGGCACCTTCGAGACCTACGCCGAGTGCGCGCGCCAGCACTTCGGGGGAACGCTGAAGGGCACGCTGAACGTGACGGCCGGCTGCGGCGGCATGGGCGGTGCGCAGCCGCTGGCGATCACGATGAACGAGGGCACCTGCCTCATCGCCGACACCTGCCGCGAGCGCCTGGAGAAGCGCGTCCACGACCGCTACCTCGATGAGCTGCTCGACGACCTCGACGCGGCGATCGACCGTGCGCTCGACCTGAAGCGCGCGGGGCAGGGGATCAGCGTCGGTGTCCTCGCCAACGCCGTCGACCTGCTCGCGCGCCTCGAGGCGCGCGGCATCCTGCCGGACACGCTCACCGACCAGACCAGCGCGCACGACCCGCTCGAGGGCTACTACCCCGACGGCCTCACGCGCGAGGCCGCCGACGCCCTGCGCGAGGCCGACCCCGCGCGCTACCAGGAACTGAGCATGGCGTCGATGGAGCGCCACGTGCGCCTGATGGTCGGCTTCCAGCGCAAGGGTTCGAAGGTCTTCGACTACGGCAACAACATCCGCCAGCGAGCCTTCGACATGGGCTTCGCCGATGCGTTCGCGTTCCCGGGCTTCGTGCCCGCGTACATCCGTCCGCAGTTCTGCACCGGACGCGGCCCGTTCCGCTGGGTCGCGCTCTCGGGTGACCCGGCCGACATCGCCGCGACCGACGAGGCGGTGCTCAAGCTCTTCCCCCACGATGCGAGCCTGCACCGTTGGATCCGCATGGCGCAGCGCCGCGTGGCGTTCCAGGGACTGCCGGCGCGCATCTGCTGGCTCGGCCTCGGCGAGCGGCACCGCGCGGGCCTGAAGTTCAACGAGATGGTCGCGAGCGGCGAGGTCAAGGCGCCGATCGTGATCGGCCGCGACCACCTGGACTGCGGCAGCGTGGCCAGCCCCAACCGCGAGACCGAAGGCATGAAGGACGGCACCGATGCCGTCAGCGACTGGGCGATCCTCAATTTCGCGGTCAACACCGCGAGCGGCGCGAGCTGGACGAGCTTCCACCACGGAGGCGGCGTCGGCATCGGCTTCAGCCAGCATGCCGGGCAGGTGATCGTGGCCGACGGCACGCCTGAGGCGGCCAAGCGGCTCGAGCGCGTGCTGACCAACGACCCGATGATGGGCGTCTTCCGCCACGCCGATGCCGGCTACGAGCTGGCCCAGCGGTGTGCCGATGAACGCGGCGTGAAGATCCCGCTGCGCCCCTGGTGAGCGCGCGCGCTTCGCGCGGTCAGTCGAGCAGCCGGTCGAAGGCCCCGCCACGGATCAGGCCGGCGATCGCCGCGATGTCCGGTGCCGGTGAGCGATCACCCGTGAGCCGCGCCACCGCGCCCCGGACGATGGCGTGCGCACGCTCGACGCCCTCGCCCGAGCGCAGCGGCCGCTGGCAGTCCAGGGCCTCGGCCATCGTCTGCAGTTCGATCGCGATCACGTTCGTCGCCAGCTCGACCGATCGCCGGGCGTGGCGCGCGCTGGTCGCGCCCATGCTGTTGTAGTCCTCGATGCCTGCGCTCGTGGGCACGTTGCCCGGGCTCGCCGGGTGCGCCAGCACGCCGAGCTCGTTCACGCACGCCGCGGCCGTGTACTGCGCGATCATCAGGCCGCTGTCGAACCCCGCGTCGACCGCGAGGTGCGGGCGCACGCGGCTCTCGCGGTCGTGCCCCGACAGCGCCCAGTAGGTCCGGCGCTCGCTGATCCCGGCGACGTGGCAGAGCGCGATCTTCAGCGTGTCGAGCGCGATCGCCAGCGGCATGCCGTGGAAGTTCCCGCCGCTCACGATCGCGGTGCCGCCGAGCGTGAACACGAGCGGGTTGTCGGTGACGGCGCCGAGCTCGCGCGCGACCACGCCCTCGGCCCAGGCCACGGCGTCGAGCGCCGCACCGAGCACCTGCGGTGCGCAGCGCAGGCCATAGGGATCCTGCACGCGAGGATCGCCCTCCTTGTGGCTCGGCAGCACCTGGCTGCCCTTGAGCAGCGCGCGCAGGCGCTGCGCCACGAGTTCCTGCCCGGGCTGGCAGCGCGCATGGTGGATGCGGGCATCGAGGCCGCTGTCGCTCGCACGGCACCCGTCGATCGCCATCGCCGTGGCCGCGATCGCGGCGCCCGCGAGGCGGCGCACGTCGTCCAGCGCGAGTGCAGCCGTCGCGGCCATCACGTGCGTTCCGTTGAGGAGCGACAGGCCTTCCTTCATCTCGAGCGCGAGCGGCGCGATGCCGGCGATCCGCTGCGCCTCGGCGGCCTCCATGACCCGCCCCGAGACCATCACGTCGCCTTCGCCGATCAAGGCGAGCGCGATGTGCGAGAGCGGTGCAAGGTCACCGCTGGCGCCCACGCTGCCGACCTCGGGCACCAGCGGGACGATGCCGGCGTTCAGGTGCGCGATGATCGATTCAATGACCTGGGAACGCACGCCGCTGATCGCGCGCGACAGGCTTGCCGCGGTGAGCAGCATGGCGCCGCGCACGACCTCGGCGGGAAGCGGTTCGCCTACCCCGGCGGCGTGGCTGCGCACGATGTTGCGTTGGAGGTCGGCGAGCTTGTGGTCATCCACGCGGACCTGGGCGAAGTTGCCGAACCCCGTGTTGATGCCGTAGATCGGCTTGCCCAGGGCGACCTGCGCCAGCACCGCTGCGCGGGCGGCGTCGACCCTGGCGCGCGCGGTCGGATCCAGGCGCACCGTCGAACCATGCCGCGCGACCGCGGTCACGGCACCGATGGGAAGGGCGGATCCGTCGAGCACGATCTCGGGGCTGGCCATGGCCGCAGGATAGTGGTGTGCAGCCATGCGACTGCGGGCCGCTTGCGCCCCGGTTCGCCAGCGCGTACCACACGAGCCATGAAGGATGCGGTCATTCGCTTCGGAAGCATCGGCGTCGCCGTCGTGCTCGCGGTCGTGGCGGGCCTGGCGTGCGCGTCGTTGGCATCGGATGCCCGCGGCGTCGTGCCGGTCATCCCACAGGCCTCGGTGAGCCTGTCCGGGTGGGTCGCCGTGGCGGCGCTCTGGCTGGTCGCGTGGTTCGTGGCGCTCGGCGTGGGCAAGGCGGTCAACACCGCCGTCGGGCTCTTCGCGGCCGGCTGCGTGCTCGGCGTGTACGCGATGCGGTCGGGTGCCGTCCTCGATGCGGCCTTCGATGCGACCTCGCCCACGAGCCTGGCCATCGTCTCCATCGGCTACGCGGTCCTGGCCGGGTTCGTGTCCTGGTCGACCTTCGTGTTCGCCGGCCCCTTGCCCGACATGCCGGCCGATCCGGATGAACTGCCCGAGCACGGCTTCGGCGCGTTCAAGCCGCGGCAGCTGGTCGCGGCGCTCGCAGCGGTTGCGGCGGTCGTCGTGGTCGTCTTCATGGCACGCACCGACAGCAAGGGCCAGGCGGTCGGCGCGATGACCCTCGGCTCGATGCTCGCCGCGATGCTCGCCCGGAGCATCCGCGCGCGCACGCAGCCGGTGGTGGTGTTCGCGGCCCCGGCGCTGGCGCTCGGGATCGCCCAGCTGGTGCTCTCGTTCTCGTCCGCGGGCTCGTTCGACGCCGACATCGTCCGCGGGCTGGTGGCTCCCGTGCTCCGCCTGATGCCCATGGACATCGCCGCGGGAAGCCTCTGCGGCGTGGCGCTCGGATACGGCATGACCAAGGCCGGCGGCGCCGACGAGGCCGACGAGGCCTGATCGCCCCACGGCTGCGCGCCGGTGCGGCGCGGCCGACGGCGTGCCGACTGCCCGTATGCTCGGGTGCATGAGCCTCGCCGTCACCGGAACCATCGGGATCGACACCGTCTACACGCCCCGTGAGCGCCGCGAAGGTGTGCTCGGCGGCAGCGCCGCCTACTTCGCCGCGGGCGCCAGTTTCCTCTCGCCGGTCCGCCTGGTCGCGGTCGTCGGCGACGATTGGCCGGCCGCGCACCGCGACGCGCTCGGCCGCTTCAAGGGCATCTGC
>JBEGNG010000013.1:2761-14987 GCA_041182645.1 Planctomycetota bacterium | reverse complement strand
GTCAGTGACCACGGGGTGACAGACGCGCCAGTTTCTGAGCAGGCGAGGACTGTCTGAGCGAACGAGGCATGCCGGCGCCCCAAAGGGAGCGACGGCCGCTGCGCGCAGCGAAGCGCGCGACCACAGGGAGCGACGGCCGCACGCGCAGCGAAGCGCGCGACCACAGGGAGCGACGGCCGCAAGGACCGCCGTCGCAGCCCAACCGTGATTCACGCAGCTCCGGGAGGCGGTCCGGCTTCGCCCGCGCGGGCCTCGATCACGCGGCAGATCGCCTCGACGCTCCCCCGACGCTCCAGAAGCGCAGCGAGCGTGGTGAACGAACCCGGATCCGCCAGCACGGAGACGAACGGCGTGAGTGCATGCATGGCGTTCGCACCGATGGCGTTCAGCGGACGGAACGACTCCAGTGCCAGCAAGGCCGGCGCGACCATGCCGCGGCGCACGACCTCGTCGGCGAGGCGACCCACGACGGCTTCCTCGGCGTCGGTCAGCGTGGCAGGACCCGGCGGCTCGACCGCGAAGGCATGCCGCAGCGCATCGCGCCAGGATCGCGGTGCGTCAGGCATCGGCCGAGCCCTCCGCACGACCGGCGCTCCACCAGCATCGCCAGGCCCGTGCCGCCTCGTGCACGCGCTCCCGCTCCACGGCTGCGATGCCGGTGAAGTGAAAGGAGACGCCGCGGCCGGCACGACGCGCCGCGAGCGTCGCGCCATCCTGCGTCACGTCGAACGCCACCACCGATCCCCACTGGATCGATCGCCTGCGGAACGGTCCGGCACGCACGGCGCCCCGAGCATCGATCGAACAGCGGCAGCCGACCCATGCCTCGGCCGACACCGCACCGAGGGCGAGCGCGGCCAAGGCACCCACGAGCCACTCGCGAGCCGCGAGACCGGCCGCGACCGAGATCGCACCGATGACGACCACCAGCGTGACCGCACGCACGGGCTTGCCGCGCAGCAGGTGCTCGCTCCACTGGATCGGTCCGGGCATCGTCACGCGGCGATCCTACGATCCGCGCATGCCCACGACCGTCCTCGACACCAATGCCGCCGACATCGAGACCACGCGTGAGTGGGCCCGCTGGGCCGACGCCCACGATCCGCTCGCCCCGATGCGCGAGCGATTCGAACTCCCCGTGGGCGGTGACGGAGCGCCACTGGTCTACCTCCAGGGCAACTCGCTCGGGCCGATGGCGCGGCGCACGCGCGAGCTGGTGGCCGAGGTGCTCGACGGTTGGGGAACGCGCGGCCATTACGCGCGCCTGGAAGGCCCGCGCCCGTGGATGGACTACCACGCGCATGCACGGCGCACGCTGGCGACCCTCGCCGGCGCCCGTGAGCACGAGGTTGTCGCGATGGCGGGCCTCACCGAGACGCTCCACCTGCTGCTCGCGTCGTTCTGGCGCCCGCACACCGGGCGTGACCGGATCATCATGGAATCGACGGCCTTCCCGAGCGATCGGTACGCGGTGCGCAGCCATGTGCAGGCACGCGGCTTCGATCCGGATGCCTGCATCATCGAGGTGCCCCCGCGTGCGGACGGCCTGCTCCACGCCGAGGACTTCGCCGCCGCCTGCGCGGCGCAGGGCGATCGCGCCGGACTGCTCCTCGTGGGCGGCGTGAACTACGCCACCGGACAACTGCTCGACCTGGGGGAACTCGTGCGCGGCGCGCATGCCGCCGGTGCCTTCGCCTGCTTCGACCTCGCGCACGCGATGGGCAACGTCCCGCTCGCCTTGCACGACATCGGTGCGGACGCGGCGGCGTGGTGCGGCTACAAGTACCTCAACGGCGGGCAGGGCGCGACGGCCGGGCTCTTCGTGCACGAGCGCCACGGCCTCGATCCCGCGACCCCGCGCTTCGCCGGCTGGTGGGGCGTGCCGCTGGCCACCCGCATGGCCATGGAGCGCGACTTCGTCCCGACCCCGGGCGCCGATGGCTGGCAGGTCAGCGGTCCGAGCGTGATCGGCATGGCCCCGCTGCTCGCGAGCCTCGAGGCCTTCCAGGAGGCCGGCATGGGACGGCTTCGCGCGAAGTCGCTGCGCCTCACCGCGTTCCTCGAGATGCTGCTGCGTGAACGCGTGCCCGAGGCGCGCGTGCTCACGCCCGCCGCCACGGACGCACGCGGAGCGCAGCTCTCGATCCAGCTCGACGAACGGTGCATGGAACGCCATGCGCGCCTGCTGCCGATGGGCATCGCGTGCGACACGCGGCGCCCCAATGTCATCCGCGCCGCACCGGCACCGCTGTTCAATACCTTCGATGAGGTCTGGCGCTTCGTCGATGCCCTGGCGTCGACGCGATGACGCTCCGGCCGCACGACCATCGCCGCGGCCGGGCGGCCCGCGTGCCCTGCCGTTGATCAGTCGCCGGTCTCGCTGCTGGCCTGCGCCTGCTGCGGAGCCTTGCGTTCGGCGGTCAGCATGAGGACCGCGCCACCGACGGCCACGAACCCGCCGAGCCACTGGAGCCCGGTCAACCGCTCATCGAAGACGAAGGCACTCGCCGCGCTCACCAGGAACGGCTGCAGCTGCAGCACGCCGCTGGTCACCGCCACGCCGAGCCTGGCGATCGCGACGTAGTAGAAGACGTGACCCGCGGCGATCCCGGCCACTGCACTGATCGCGAGGAACCAGAGCTCGCGGGCCCCGAGCGACGGCACGTAGGCGCCGCCGTCACGGCCGAACGCGAGCATCAGCAGCACCAGGCCGGCCGCGGTGAGCTGGCAGATGACGGCGAAGGCGAGCACCGGGTGGTACGGCGCCATGAACCGGCGCACGCTCAACCCGTAGCACGCGTAGCCCAGGCCCGAGAAGACCGCCATGAGCACGCCGGACCCGTTGGCGCCGCCGAGCGAGAACTCGCCGCCGAAGAGCACCGGCATCAACCCCGTGATGAGCAGGGCGAAGCCCACGAGGTACCGCATGGTGCGCATCACGGCGCGTTCGGCCGGGAACAGGAACCATGCGCCCAAGGCCACGAAGATGAGCTGGCTTCGAAGCCCGAAGGTCACGATGCCCGGCGTCGCCATGCCGAAGGCCGCGGTGAAGCACGCCTGCCCGGCCACGTTGGCGATGCTCGGCACGATCGCCGCGGTCCAGATCCCTCGCGGCATGCGTCCCTTCCAGGCGTGCCACAGCACGTACGGCAGCCACAGCACCGCGCTCGCGCCGTACCGCCAGCCGTTGTTGCTCCAGAAGTCGACGCCCCGACCGGCGAGGTCACGCAGCAGCAAGGGCACGGTGCTCCAGCCGAGCAGGGCGCTCAGGGCGTTGATCGCACCCACCCGCCGCGAGCGCGCGTGCTCGTCGGGCGATCCGGCCGTGCTGTGGTGGCGCGTGGCCATCGTTCACATCTGCACGAGACGGCCGCCATCGACCGGCAGGTTGACGCCGTTCACGTAGCCGGCCGCAGGCGAGCAGAGGAAGAGCACCGCCGCGGCGATCTCCTCGGGTTCGGCGATCCGCGCGGCCGGGATCGTCGCGATGGCCTCGCGTTCGACCTCGTCGACGGCGACGCCCGCCCGACGGGCCTTGCCCTCGAAGAGCGACGCCAGCCGACCGGTCCGCGTGAAGCCGGGCATGACGTTGTTCGCGGTGATCCCGAAGCGACCGAGCTCGTGCGCGAGCGTGCGCACCCAGTTCGCCACCGCGGCACGCACGACGTTGGAGACGCCGAGCCCGCGCAGCGGCGTGGTCACGCTCGTACTCGTGATCGACACGAGACGGCCGTAGCCGGCCGCGCGCATCCCGGGCGCGCACGCCTGCATGATCGCCTGGCCCGTGGCCAGGTGCTGCGTGAGGGCCGACGTGAACTGGGAGGGATCGGCATCGATCGCGAACCCCGCAGCAGGCCCACCGCTGTTGTGCACGACCACGTGCACCGGGTCACGCACCGCCAGCGCATCCACCGCACGCTGCACCGCCTGCCAGTCCGCGTGGTCGATCAGCAGCGTGCCGTGGCCCGGACCGATGGCCGCCAGTTCCCCGGCGACCTTCGCAAGGCCTTCGTCGTTGCGCCCGGTGATCGTCACGCGGGCACCCGCCCGCGCCAGCGCGATCGCGCATGCGCGACCGATGCCCTGCGTGGCCCCGCCGACCAGGGCATGGCGGTCATCAAGCCTGAACCAGTCGCGCTGCTCGTGCATCGGCGGAGTGTAGGTGGTGCAGGGTGCCGAACGCGCCACCGCTCGCCGATCAAGGCAGCTGCTTCGGTGCAGCCGCACCGTCAGCGTGCGGGGAACGCTCGGTACGACACGCCCGACTCGGCGAACAGGTCGATCGCCTTGCGGATCGATTCCGACCAGGGCTCGTTCCCGTGGTCGACCGCGAACGTGACCACTTCGGCAAGTCCCGCCTGGATGATGGCCAACGAGCACTGCACGCACGGGCTGAAGCTCGAGTAGATCGTGCAGCCCACGGGGCTGACGCCGTTGCGCGCGCACTGCACGATGGCGTTCATCTCGGCGTGGCAGATGAGGTCGTACTTGACCGGGCGCTCGAGCCGTTCCGGACGGTCAGCGACGCCGCGCGGCAAGCCGTTGAAGCCGGTCGAGAGGATCTGCTTCGACGGGCTCACGATGACCGCGCCGACCTGTCGCGATGGATCCTTGCTCCATCCGGCGATCGTGCGGCTCAGGTCGAGGAAGCGTTGGTGCCAGTGGTCATTCATCGGGATCGGCCTTCGGCGCATCGTCGCCGCGATCGGTCGCGCCGTCCACCCGTCGGAGGGTCAGCCGACCGATGACCAGGTCGGGCGCTCCCGGTCGACCGGCCCACACCACCAGCGGCCCGGCCTCGGTGACCGTGATGCGGCCTGCCGGAAAGGTCTCGAGCTTCATGCGGCCGGTCCGAGGCGCATCGGGCTGCTGGGTGCCATGCACGGTGACGCGCGTCGTCACGTCACCGGCGCCGACGTCGATCGTGGCCGTGCGGTCCTCGGGTCCGACGAGACCCGCCTCGATGAACACGTCGAAGGTGCCGACGGGCAGGTCCCCCACCCAGGCGCACCGCGCCAGCGGGTCGGTCCACCCCTCGATCACGCCCGGATCCTCGCGCTGGTCGAAGTCGTAGACCAGCGACGAACCCTCGAGCTCGGCCATCGCCGGATGCCCGATCCAGCGCGCACCGTCACGGACCATCGGCGGCCAGAGATCGATCGGCGCGATCGACGGCAGCGTCGTGCCGGCCTTGGCGGCCTCGATCCATGCGCCGAGCAGCGGCGTCACGCGCGATGCGGGCAGCGCATAGGTCGCCGTCCGATCGGGCCGCGCGATGTTGATGCCCACCGCACGGCCGTCCAGGTCCAGCAGCGGCCCGCCCATGCTCATGCAGGGCAGCGGCGTCTCGTGCTGGAGGACCGCGCCGAACCCGCTCGCACGCCGGCTCGCCGGGAAGAGCTGCGTGCTCTGCGCGATGCGCCGGTCATCGGGCCGAACGGTCACGCGCGTGAGCACCGACATGGGCGAGCCGTCGCGCTCGAGGTCGATCAGGAGCAGCTCGCCGCCGCCGTAGCTGCGCACGATGCGACCGATGTCCCCCTGCGCCGACACCGGCTGCCCATCGAGCCGCAGCACGCGATCGCCTGCGCGCAGCCCCGCGACCCACGCGGGCGAACCGATCGTGGACTGCTCGATGCGCAGCCCCGGTCCGTCGGGAGCGCCCTGCTCGACGCGGATGCCCAGGAAGCCCGACAGGCCGTCGATCGCGCCTTCGCGCAGCGTGTCCAGCGCCACGATGCCCCAGGACTCGCGGTTCCACTCCGGCGACGCGCTGATCACGATGGTTCCCGAGCCGGGCACGGCATCGCCGGCCCACTCGACGGCAACGAGGTCCTCGCCCTCGATCCGCAGCACGACCACGTCGAGCGTCCGGTCACGCGCCACGCGCTGCGCACGCACGGTCGTGCCGATCGGCAGGATGACGTCGATGGCATCGCTGGACCTGCCGACGTCGCTGTCCTTGGCCAGGAGCACGCCCGAGGCGTCGATCACGGTTGCGAAGCCCACCGGCCTGTTGTCGACGAGCACACGGCACACCGCCTGGAGCCACGGCATCGTGACCTCGCCGGTGACCTCACGCAGTGCCTCGGCGTTGCGACCCCGGTCACCCTCGGGCGCGAACTCTCCGCGCTCACCGGCCCACATCGCCATGAGCTTCTCCGGATCGGCCGTACGACCACCCGTGACCGTGCCGGCCTTCAGTGCATCGAGGCAGGACGCCACGAAGGCACTCGAGCACATCGACCCGAGCGTCGGCTCGCCCGAGGTCGTGCTCACCACGCCGACGAGCCGACCCTGCAGGTCGAAGACGCCTCCACCCGAGTCGCCGCCGGACATCGGCGCGTCGAGGTCGATCGCATGCCCGCGCTGGTTCACGACGCGCCCCACGCGCATCGCGGCTGCCCGGTCCCGCATGAATCCGTGCGTGTGCCCGAAGGGTGCGAGCCAATCACCGGCGACCAACGCGTCCGATGCGCCGAGCCGTGCGGCCACGATGCCCTCGACCGGATCGAACCGCACGAGGCCGCAATCCTTGTTGCCCTCGCAGTGCAGGCCTGCGGTCGTGCCTGGGATCGTGCGCCCGTCGGGCAGTTCGATCGCCACATCCTGCCCGGGCTTCTCGAAGCAGTGGCCCGCGGTGAGGATCCATCCCTCCCGTGCATCGATGATCGTCCCGCTGCAGGATCCGCCCCCACCGAGTCCGGTCACCCGGATCGCGACCTGCGTGGGGCGGGCGATCCGCGACAACTCGCGGAGCCGCCCTTCGAGGGCGCGGAGGTCGTCGAGCGAATCGGCATCCCGAAGGTCCCGGTCGCCGGGGACGATCGCGGCGGCACCTGGCGTGCACCATGTCGCTGCGGAGATTGACGCGTTGGACGGGACGAGGCAGGCGAGCACGAGGACCGCCGCCGCCGGGGCGACGCGACCGGCGCTCAGCGTTCCCACGACCCCTGCGAGGATTCGCTCGATCCCCACCCGCTCGTGTCGAGCATCACGCCCCCGGGCTGCGCCGCGAACAGCGTGCGGAGGTCCTCCAGCCGCTGCGCCACGAGTTGCATCGAGGCGGGACGGTCCGACGGGGCGACCTGCACGCATTCGAGGATCAGGTCCGACAGCATCGGATGGATCGACTTGTTGCGCTTGGTGGGCGGCACGGGCGGCTTCACCGCCACCGGCGTGAAGTCACCGCCGAGTGCCTTCGGATCCGCCTTCGACGGGATCGCCGTCGGGATGGTGTCGCCGACGAGCACCCAGTACATCGTCGCGCCGAGGTTGTAGATGTCGGTCTGCGCCGTGACTTCCTGGCGATGCGCCTGCTCGGGCGCCATGTACCCGGGCGTGCCCTGGATGCGCTTCTTCACGGTGCCGAGAGCGCACGCCTGACCGAGGTCGATGATCTTGACCACGCCGCCGTCGGCGATCATCACGTTGATCGGCTTCATGTCCGCGTGGCAGAAGCCCTTCTCGTGCATGTGGGCGAGGCCACGGGCGATCTGCGCGAAGATGCCGGCCGCGTCAACCATCGTCCTGGGCAGGGCCTTGTCGAGCGTGGGTGCATCGAGGAGCTCCATGGTGAGGGCGATCTCCACCACCTTGAAGAGCTTCTTGGTGCGGTGGATCCTGTGGAGCGTGCGGATGTTCGGGTGGGCCAGCTTGCTGCCGATCTCGTACTCGAGTTCCACCTGGTCGAGGTAGCGCTGGTCCTTGTCGCTGTTCTTGACCACGTGCTTCAGCGCGTAGATCTGCTTGTCCGCGGGGTCCTGCACGGCGAAGACCATGCTGGCGGCACCCGTGCCGAGCGGGGCGATCACCTTGAAGCCGAAGATGTCCTTGACTGCGAGCGAAGACATTGCGAACCATTGCCGCCAGACGGCGCGGCGGGACAGCCGCCCACGCGCAGTTGGCCCGGAGAGAGAAGTGAGCCGCGAGTCTACGGTCCTGCACCGGTCGGCTCAACCCCCGCCCGCCCGCAGGATGGGCGTTCTTGACCGGGCGTTCACCGAACGCCGGGTCACCCGAGGACGGCTCAACGCCGCAGCTGGGCCTCGAAATCCGCCTGCCGGAAGTACTCGCCCGGACTCGCGGTGCCGTCCACGTCACTGCGCAGCAGCACCCGGTCGGCCGGGATCGCGAAGCGGTCCTGGAGCGCCCGGACGAGCGTCACGAGTTCCTGCATCTGGAGGTCCGTGAACGCCCGGCGGTTGCCGTTGCCCACGAGGCAGATCGAGATGGTGGTGGCGCTGGCGCGCTCGGCCGACTTGGCCAGCGTGGCTGGATCCTGGGCCGCACGGAGCAAACCACCGGGAGCGCTCGGCCGGATGTGGCGGCAGACCTCCTGACGGTCCCATGCCGGGCTCACGTGGACGCCGCCGTCGGCCATGCCCTGGCCATTGCCGATGATGAAGTGGAAGGTCGCCCCGCCGGACTGCCTCGTGAGCAGCTCAGGGTCACCTCCTGCCGTCCCGGACCCATGGATCACGATCCCCTTCCAGGCAGCGGCCGGCGCCTGCCGGGGCTCGACCGGTCCGACGGCGCCGCCGATGCGTGCGGGGTTCACGGCCATGGTCATCGGAGGTGCACCCGTATCGCCGAGCATGAGCAAGCCGGCCGTCAGCGTCATGGCCGCGATGAACACCGACCACACGATGCGGGTCCGTCGGGTCGAGGCGCTCGGCTTGGTGGGTGAGTACGACATGGTTCGCGGCTCATGGAGTTCATCGGCCACGAGTCGCCTGATCTGCAACGATTGTTCGAGATGACCCCTTGACAGCGTTGGTCACCGCGCCCGGCGCACGGGGTCCTCAGGAGTCGGGACCGAGCCGCGCACGCAGCGCCGGCTGCGGCACGCCGTACTCGTCGGGAAGTTCCTTCGGCGAGAAGCCGTCGCGCAGCCGGTCGTACCGGTCGTACTGGTTGTACGGCTCGTCCGGGTTGAACAGCACGCGCTGGCAGCCGCCCACGCACGCAGCGAGTGCCGCGGCGAGCAGCACCGGTCGCACCATGGATCGTGTCGGCTGTCGCATGTCGGCCATGCTAATGGTGGTCGGTCCGGACGGCAGGCCGTCACTTGCCCATCTGGATCGGTTGCGCGGCCGTGTGGCCGACGGTCTCGATGCGGGCCTTCGTGAGGGCGTCCTCGTAGACGACCAGCACGCTCAGCGGCCCCTGGCACGCGGCGCCGGCGAGCAACGGGATCTCGAAGGAGTAGTAGGTCCCCATGACCCCACCCCGCCACGACTCCCTGACCTGCAGGGGCCCCGCGAAACTCTCGGCGAGCAGCGGCTGCGTGCCTGCAGGGGCCGTCAGCGCCAGCACCCGGAACCCCATGGTCCCGACCGCCTGGGTGAAGCGGCCCTTGCCGTCGTGGGTCTCGACCCGCACCACGACCCAGCACCCATCCGGGCGCTGCTCGAGCACGGGTGCCGGGTTCAGCACCAGGCTCGTGACCGTCGGCATGGCCTTGATCGCCTCGGGCGAGAAGCTGCCGGCCGCCATCGCCGCCGCCAACTTGTTCTGCAGCTCCTGGTTCTCCCGCTCGAGCGCCTGCGACCGATCGACCGCGGCCTGCATGTCCCGGCGCAACGCGTCGTTGGGCGAGGGCGACACGACCGTGGCCGAGCACCCGGCGAGGGTCACGATGAGGAGGCATGCGGTTCGGTTCATGGTTCGTCGTCCTGGGCCGAGGCGAGGCTCACGTCGAAGGCCAGCTGCTCGAGCGCGACGCTGAAGTCGACGTTGCGCACGCAGATCGCCGTCGGCACGTCGAGCCGGCATGGCGTGAAGTTGAGGATCCCCCGGATGCGGGCCTCGACGAGCATCGCCGCGACGGCCGGGGCGGCGTCCGCGGGGACCGCGACGATCCCGATCTCGGCCTTCAGGCTGCCCACGCCCCGGACGAGTTCGTCGACCGGGCGCACCCGGTGGCCCGCCACCGTCGTCCCGACGACCTCCCGCGAACGGTCGAAGACGGCCTTGATCTGGAAGCCATCCTCCTCGAAGCGACGGTACGAGAGCAGCGCGCGGCCGATGTTGCCCGCACCGACGAGCACGCAGGGCCACGGCCGGTCGATGCCCATGATCATGCGCAGCCGCTCGAGCAGGTCGATGCACCGGTAGCCGACGCCGGGCTGCCCGAAGTGCCCGAAGTGGGCAAGGTCCTTGCGGACCTGCGCGTCGGTCAGGCCCAGCGCCTCGCCGAGCTGGCGGCTGCTGATGGTGGCGCTGCCGTCACGCGCGCGGAGCTTGAGCTCCCGCAGGTAGAGGCTCAGCCGGCGGGCTGCCGGCCGTGGCACGCGCGATCGTTGCGACATGCGGACGAGTGTACGGCAGCCCGTGTGCGCGGCCATAGACTGCGGCGATGCACCTGGCGCAGATCCTCGCCGGCCCCTCGATGTGCGCGAGCTTCGAGTACTTCCCGCCCCGGACCGAGTCCGGGTGGGAGTCGCTCTACTCGACCATCGCCGAGTGCGAGGCGCTCGCACCGAGTTTCGTGTCGGTCACCTACGGCGCGGGCGGATCGACCCGCTCGCACACCCACGACCTCGTGGTGCGGCTGCGGCGCGAGACGACCCTCGACCCGATGCCTCACCTCACCTGCGTGGGCCACTCCGCCGGTGAGATCGACGGGATCCTGGAGCGCTACGCCGAGGCCTCGGTCAGCAACGTGCTTGCCCTGCGCGGCGACCCGCAGCCGGGCGCCCCCGCGGGCGACTTCGCGCACGCGGCGGACCTCGTCCGCCACGTCCAGCGCTTCAACGACGCCGGGCGGCACGGGCACGGCACGCGCTTCGGCGTCGCGGTGGCGGGTTTCCCCGAGGGCCACCCCCAGACGCCCAACACCCTCGTGCAGATGGACCACCTCAAGGCGAAGGTGGATGCCGGCGCCGATGCGATCATCACCCAGCTCTTCTTCGACAACGGTGCCTTCCACGACTGGCGCGAGCGCTGCATCCTGGCCGGGATCCGCGTGCCGATCATCGCAGGCATCATGCCGGTGACCAGCATGTCGGGGCTGCGCCGCATGGCCGAGCTCGCGGCGGGGACGCGCTTCCCGGCCAAGCTGCTGCGTGCGCTCGCCCGGGCGGGCAACGACGACGACGCCGTGGCGCGCGTCGGCGCACACTGGGCGACCGAGCAATGCCGTGACCTGATCGACGCGGGCGCCGCCGGCATCCACTTCTACACGCTCAACAAGTCGGCGAGCACGCGGCGCATCTACGAGACCCTCGGCGCCCGCACGAGCGCGGAACTGCGGCCGGGGTGATCGCTCAGCGCGGCGCGAGCCACACGCCACGCAGCACCTTGGCGAGCGTCGGGTTGGTGGCCGCGGCGTCCATCGCGTCGAGGCCGGCGGCCGTGGCATCGGCGTCGCCGAGCTGGAACCCGAGGTAGGCCTGCACCAGACCGAGATCGAAGGCGTCTGCCTGCCGGGGCGCCTCGGCCTTCGCGCGCGCCAGCACCTCACGCATCCGCGCGGGCGGCGGAAGCAGCGAGGGATCGAAGCGGGTGTCGATCATCTCGGGGCTGCTGATGAAGAGGTCGTGCAGGGACAGCCCGGCACTGCGCAGCAGTCCGGCGCCCAGCTGGGCATGCGCCTTCACGGCCAGCGCCGTGGGATGGTCACGCACCAGGGCAACCGCGGTCCGGGCCGAATCCTCGGCGAGGAAGTAGTCACCACGCTGCAGCTGCGCCGCGGCCATGCGCAGGAGTTCATCGATCCGCTGACCCGTCTCGGCATCGATGGTCTTCACGGTCATGCCGTGGCGGAGGATCATCGCCGTCTCCTGCGGCGTCAGCGGCTTCGGGCCCTGCGCCGACGAAGCATCCACCGGACGCTGGGCCCCATCGGGCGAGGCGGCCTTGGATTCCGCACCCGACTCGCCGGACCGCAACTGCTCACGGATCGACTCGAGCAGGTCGGCGGCATCGTCGGCGGACGGCGCGGCGGAACCTTCCCCCCGCTCGCGACGCTGCCGCGCTTCGTCGGCCGCACGGTTCTTCAGCCGCTCGACGAGCGCGCGGTAGTCCTTCGACACGGGCTGGCCGGATCGCTCGGACTCGTCGAGGCGGCGTCGGTACGGCGAATCGAACGCCGTCAGCGCACGCTCGAAGGGCACGAGCCCGCGGTCGATGTCCTGGCGGACCTGCGCGGCCTCGTAGGGGCTGGGCGCGAAGAAGTCGGTGCGGTTCTCGACGGCCACCGTCGTCGCGCCCAGCCCCTACG
>JBEGNG010000013.1:0-2748 GCA_041182645.1 Planctomycetota bacterium | reverse complement strand
ACGCCAACTGGCGCATCTGCTGGGCCCCCGACCGGAACGCCGTGAGCGATTGGGTCCCGACGACGTCGTCGAGCCTGACCTGGCTGTCGACCCGTCGCCAGTCCGGGACGCTCGCGAGGGCGACCGGGTCGGGCGTCAGGTACGGACGCCACTGGAACTGGCCGAGGCCGTTGGCGAGCAGGAACCGGTCCTGCGCACGGGCACTGTTGATGAAGGCGGGGTTGCTGAGCGCAGAACCCGCGAGGAATCCCTCGACCGTGCCGACGCGGGCCGTCCCGCCCGAGGCACCCGGATTCAGGAAGTTGGTCGTGCCGCCGCGGAAGTCCATCGGCGCGGTGTAGCCCACGTTGCCCCTGAACTGCGAGCCGCCCGCGACACCGCCGGTCACCACCAGGTTGCGGTAGTCGCAGTCTTCCTTGCTGTACCCGGAGCGCCTGGATTCGTTCACGCCCGAGGACCCGCGCCGCAGGTTCCGGTCCAGCGTCGTGCCCTGCCGGGCGGTCGCGTTGCGGCTCATGCTCGAGTCGAGCGTGTTCTGGCCGTGGGCCGACGACGCCGCGACGAGCACCATCAGGGCGGACATGAGCGGAAGGCGTGGCACGATGGAAGTATAAGGTTGCACCATGCCTGGACCGTCACAGGATCGCGTGAACCCGTGGGCCGTCGCAGCCGTGCTCTCGCTGACGGCCATGGCGATCACCTTCGGGCTGGTCGTGCCGAGCACGCGCCAGGGCCGGCCCGACGATGGACTCGTGCCCATCGGGGAGGTGGTCGCGGGCCTCGAGCGGCTGAGGATGGAGGCGATGGCCGAGGAGCGGCTGAGGCCCGCGAGCCTCGTCGCCGACGCACCGGGCACGATGGCGCTGCGCGTGCAACGTGCCTTCGCGAGGCCGCTCGAACTTCCCGACCTCTCGGCGGCTGGACTCGTGCTCGTCGGCGCACAGGTGGCCGTCGAGGGTGCACCACAGCAGTCCGCGCTCCTCGCCTACGGCGACGCACACGACGGTGCAAGCGCCTGGATCGGCATCGCCGAGGACGTGGGACAGTTCGCGGTCTGCGATCGCTTCGGCCAGTTGATCCCCCTCGGACCGGATGAGCTGGTCGGCGACCTCGGGACGACCGAGGAGGCCTCGGTCTATGCCTGGCGGAACGACGGGCTGCTGTGGATCGTCATGGGCGACGATGCCGCCCTGCTCACCCAGGTGCTCGCCGGCGCGAATGCACCGGACCAAGGCATCACGACCTCACCGTGATCCGGAGCAGGGCGCGGCGCACCGAGGGGTGACGACCCCACGACCGATACCCATGGCACGCGCCTACATCACGACGCCGATCTACTACGTCAACGACCGACCCCACATCGGCCACGCCTACACGACGACGCTCTGCGACGTCTGGGCGCGCGCGATGCGGGCGTGCGGCGAGGACGTGTTCTTCCTCACCGGAACCGACGAGCACGGCGTGAAGGTCGAGAAGAGCGCGCAGGAGCGGGGCATCACGCCCAAGGCGCTCGCCGACGAGAACAGCGCCGAGTTCAGGCGGGTCCTCGGCACGTTCGGGCTGTCGAACGATGACTTCATCCGCACGACCGAGCCGCGTCACGAACGGCAGGTGCAGGAGTTCGTGCGTCGCCTGCTGGCCACGGGTGCGGTCTACGCCGGCGAATTCGAGGGCTGGTACGACGAGAGCCAGGAGGAGTACGTCACGGAGACCCGCGCCAAGGAGTGCAACTACCTGAGCCCGGTCAGCGGCAAGCCGCTCGTGCGTGCGAAGGAGCGGAACTACTACTTCAGGCTCAGCGCATTCCAAGCCAGGCTCGAAGCCTTCTTCGCCGCCAACCCGGGCTTCGTCCGGCCCGAGGCGCGCTTCAACGAGGTCAAGGGCCGCCTTCGCGACGGGCTGCAGGACGTGCCGATCACGCGCACCAACTTCACCTGGGGCATCCCGATGCCCAACGATCCCGAGCACGTCATCTACGTCTGGATCGATGCGCTCTTCAACTACGCGACGGCCCTGGGCCTTGCCGAACCCGACGGCGGTGCCAGGCGCGAGTGGTGGCCGCCCCGCTACCACGTCATCGGCAAGGAGATCCTCTGGTTCCATGCGGTCGTCTGGCCGGCCCTGCTGATGGCGCTCGAGCTGCCGCTGCCCACCTGCGTGTACGCGCACTCGTTCTGGATCAGCAACGGGCAGAAGATGTCGAAGTCGCTGGGCAACTTCATCGACCTGCCGACGATCGAGCGCTACGTCGAGGCGTACGGCCTCGATGCCTGGCGCTGGGCCATGGTCACGCAGGGTCCGCTGGGTGCGACCGATGCGGACTTCGTGCCCAAGCAGTTCCACGAGCTGTACACCGCGCAGCTGGTCAACACCTACGCGAACTGCGCCAGCCGCACGAGCGCCATGATCGGCAAGTACTTCGAAGGCACCCTGCCCTGCGCGCCGGACGGTGACCGCCCGGCGTCGGTTGTGCCCGGGTCACCGACATGGCGGGCCCTCGTCGAACAAGCACGCGACCGCGCACTCGCGCACTACCGTGCATTCGAACTCGACCAGGCCGCCGACGCGGCACTCTCGATCATCCGAGCCGTGGATGCGAGCATCAACGAGACCCAACCCTTCAAGCTCGCCAAGGATCCGGCCAACCTCCCCGAGGTCGGCGCGATCCTCGCCTGCTGTGCGCAGGGCGTACGGGCCGCGGCGGCCCTGTTGCAGCCGATCCTCGTGACGAAGGCCGATGAGGTGCTC
>JBEGNG010000012.1:0-12494 GCA_041182645.1 Planctomycetota bacterium | reverse complement strand
CGCGCGGATGAACGCCGGCACGCGGGGCTCCACAGTCACTCAGGGCTGTCCATCACCGGGCGGCACGGCAGCGGTCGCGGCATCGTCGGCGAACTGCTGCGCCTCCGCGGCGGCCTGTTGCGCCTGTTGGGCGGCCGTCGCGGCGGACCCGGCATTCGCCAGCGCCGTCGCGATGCCGGTCTGGATGTTGTCGAGGACGATCCGCGTGGCCCAGGTCTGCGCATACGCCTGGAGCTGCGCGTACTGCTCGCTCGCCGCCTGCAGGTCGTCGATCGCCTCCTGGATCTGGCCTGCGAGCACCTCGAGCGCATTGTTGGGCTCGAGCACGTCGCCGCCCTGCCCGCCATAGGCCGACACGGCGTCGACCGCCTGGCCCTGGGCGACCTGCGCCGACTCGATCGACGCCTGGGCCTGGTCCATCAGCACGCTGGCCTGACCGAGCACACCCTCCCCGTCAGGGTCGTTGTCGCTGGGCTCGGCACCGGCTGCGGCGAGTGCGGCCGCCGCGTCGGCCTCGTAGGCCGCGAGGCCCTCGGCCGTCCCGAGCGATGCGACCAGTTGACCGCCCGCACCCGCAGCGGCGAGCGCGGCATCGTTCGCATCGACGGCCGCCTGCGCCGCTCCGGCCGCCGCAGCACCGGAGAGCGACGCGAAGCCCGCCGTCGCCAGCGACTCGTTGTAGGCGCCTTCCCAGTCGCGTGCCGCGGCCAGGGCCAGCACCGACTCGTAGCTGGTCTGCGCGAGGTCACGATTGAAGACGGCCGTGTCCCGGAACCCCTCGGCGGCGATCCTGCTGCTTTCGGCTCCGGCGACGCCATCCTGCCAGGTGATGAAGTTGCTGGCGACCTGGACGGCGAGCTGGTGATTGCCGAACAGCGTGCCGATCGCATCGCGCGCCTGCTCCGATGCCGACAGCGACGCCACGGCATTGGCGCGCGAGAGCACCATCGCGTCGATGGCACGGTCCAGTTCGACGAACGCCTGCTGCGCCAGCGCACTCTCGCTCACCAGGTCACCCGCCGCATCGAGCAGCAGCTGCATCTGGACGTCGGCATCGATCGCCTGCTGCTGCAGCTCGATCGCGCGGCCGATCGCCAGGCGCTCGGCGTAGGACTGCGACGTGGCGAGTTGCTCCTCGGCCTGCTCCAGGAACTCCGCCGACTCCGCGGCACGCTCTGCGATCGCGGCAAGTTCGAACAGGGTCTCCGCGAGCGTTGAGTCGATCTCGGCGCTGGGGGTCGTGGCGTAGAGCGCCTGCACGGCCTCGAGGGCCGCCTCGGCGATCTGCTGGTAGCCCAGGATCGACGTGTTGCCCTGGTCGATCTGCGGCACGAGCGATTCGAGCAACGCCAGCGCGCCGGCGAAGCTGCCCTCGGCACCCTGGGCCGCCGCGAAGGCCGCCTCGGCGTCGGTGCGGCCGGCCCCGACGAGCTCGCCCAGCTCGACCAGGCGCGCGGCACGGTCACCGAAGAGATCCGTCGATGACTCGACGGCAGCCACGAGCGCGGTGAGCTCCGCATCGGTCAGCTCATCCTGGAAGCCCACGAAGACCGCATCGCGGTCGGCCAGCATGCCGTCGCGGCCTTCCGAGACCTCGACGGCCACGGTCTCGCCCTCTGCGGCGCCGTCGACGGCACGGTCGCGGGCGTCCTCGAGCACGGCCATGGCCGCTTCCGACTGCTGGACGGTCTCGAACTCGGCGCTGCACTGGTCGAAGCGGTCGCTGATGCCGGCGAGCTCGAGCTGCGTCAGCAGCGACTGCTCGAGGGCGATGAAGTACTGCTGGCGTGCGCTCGAGGCATCACCACGGCCCGACTGGGTCGCATCAGCGGCCTGCTGCGCCTGCAGCGAGTCCGGGCTGTTGCCCACGGTGCCGGTCTGCTGCTGCGTGAGCGTCTGCTCGCGCTCGGCCTCGGTCTGCCCGCCACCGAGCGGCGGCGGACCGATCGCGGTGAGCAGCGCGTGCTTCACCGGATTCTGCATGGCCAGGCTCGACCGCGCCTGGCCCGACAGGAAGTAGGTCATGTTGCCCAGCGCGTAGCGCAGCTCGATCGCGCGCATGGCGTTGGTGCGCGCGCCGCTGATCTCGGCCCCCTTCAGCGCTCCGTAGTTCACCGCGAAGCCCGTGCCGCGGACCGCGAGCACGCTCGACGGCGTGGCCACCTTGAAGTCCGCGCCGAGCCCCGTGTTCTCGACCTTGAAGTCGGCGCGGCCGCTCTTGAGCCCCGCGAGCGTGCGCAGCTGGTCGCCGTCCTTCACGCTCATGGGAATCGAGAAGACCGAGCCGGAGTCGATGAGCACCGTCGCGTTCAGACCGACGCGCAGCGTCGTGCGGCTGCCGTTGAGGCCCGTGCGCACCTCGCCACCGACCGGCAACCGGTCGTCGACCTTCGCATCCTGCCAGGCGGCCTCGGCGTTCGCACGCCACTTGACCTTGCCCTTCACGTCGATGAACAGCGCATAGACCTCGCCGTCCGGCGCGGCCTTGGCCGCCGCCTTGACGTGCTCGGGAGCCTCGTCGGCATGCACGGCGCCGGCCAGGCCGAGCGCGAGCATCGGGATCGCAAGGAGGGTCAGGATCCTCATGGCAACTCTCCTAGCCGCCACGCGAGGGCGTGGGCGGCAACGGCATCGTGGTGTCGGGCCCGGCCTCTTGCTTGGTCGGGTCCGCAAACCGTGGACGCTGTGAGAGTAGGTTCTGGTCCAGCCGATTCAAGAAATCCCTGAACTCAGGGCCCGAAAGGGACTGATAGTCGGTCCGGGTCGGCATGATGCCCCGCGATTCCAGCTCACGGAGGCAGTATCGGCCGCTGGGTCCGAAGACCCGCATGGTCAGGCCACCCTCGATGCCACCGAGCCGGCAGCCGATCATGGCGATGTCACCCGACGAGGCGCTGGCGTTGGCCGCCTTGTCCCAGTCCTTGGGCAGCCAACCCTTCTGGCGCGCGAGCAGCACGCGCTCCTCGAAGTCGCGCGCCGGGTCGACGCCGTTGGAGACCAGCAGCAGCGCGTGCAGCATGTCGTTGTTCGTGACCGCCGGCATCGCCTCGACCTTCTCCATGAACTCGATGTCCTGGTCTGCGCCGGGGAACTGGTCGACCGCGCTCGACTCCGCAGCCTGTCGGGCGGCGCAGCCGGCGAGGATGGCCCCTGCGGCGACGACGGCGGCAAGCAGCGTCGCCCGCCCACGCCCGTGATCCGCGCGCGTGCGTTCAGAACGCATAGGTCACGCCTCCGTAGATGAACTGGCGCAGGTCTTCCTGGTTGTCGGGGAAGATCTCCTCGTTGGGGAAGAACGCGCCGTAGAGGAACTGGAGGTTCACGTCGCTGAGGATCCGCCAGTCGATCGAGGCATCGATTTCCCAACCGACCCAGCTCGATCCACCCTTGTCGACGAATGCCGTGATCGGCGCTTCCGAGTCCAGCCGCATGTAGGTGAACCCGGTGACGCCCAGGCGCATGTCCCGGAACGCACGCCACTGGCTCAGCCAGTTGCCGCTGAGTCCGAGGCTGTTCGTCCAGAGGTTCGCCGGCGAGGGCGCGAACACGTAGCCGGTGTAGAGGAAGCCGTTGCTGTTGAACTCCTTGTCGACCTGGCCGGGCTGAGGACCGCCGAAGGTGTTGCCCGAGTCGAGGCGACCGGCGTCGCCCGATCCGAGGATCGCCTGCAGGTCGAAGCGCGTCTGGGCGCGATCATCGAACGAGCGCTGCAGGCCGACCACGCCCGCCCAGGCGCTGATGTCGTCCTCGACCTGCGGCAGCACCGTGCCGGTGGGGCTGATCGAGCTGCTGAGCGTCGTGCCGGTCTCATACACGCCCTCGGCGCGCCACTGCCAGTTGCGGCCGAGCGATCCCGTCGCACCGATGCCGTAGTACTGGCTTTCGTAGTCGAATTCGGTCGGGTACCCGCCGCCGCCGGGAGCGAAGCCGTCCAGCAGGACATCCTCCTGGCCCGCGTTGCCGTCCTGCTGCAGCAGCGCGAAGCAGTACGGCACCAGGTCCTGGCCGCGGCGCCACTCGGCCTTGAGCCCGTAGTACGCGCGGTCGGTGTCGGTGTCGTAGCCGGGCCGCGAGGTATCGAAGTCGATCGTGTCGTTGCCGCTGGTCACGCCGGCCAGGCCCTGGATGTTGACCTGACCGATCGTCCAGTCGAACGTGCCCGCGTACATGTACGTCGAGAGCGTGAGCCCCTGCCCCCACACGATGTACTGGCGCCCGCCACGCAGCTTCAGGTCGAGGTCGCTGCGCTTGCCGCCGCCGTTGACCATCGCCCCGCCCAGGTCGAGTTCGTACCAGTAGAGCTCGCCGATCGGCACGGTCCAGCCATCCTCGTTCGGCGGCGCCGCGACGTTGTTGGAGTCCCACTCGTTGTACCAGAGCCGGATCCGGCCGTAGAACCGGTGCACGCCGTCGAGCTCGGCACGCGCGTACCAACGCGAGTCGAGCTGCTGGAGCTGCGAGGTGTTGCCGAAGGTGTCGTCGATGTAGTTCCAGCCGAATCGGAACGAGCCGCCGACGTCCAGCAGCACGCGCTCCGAGATCGGGGTGCCCGCCAGGAACTCCTGGCGCTGGATGGCATCCTGCTGGTTGAAGAGTTCGACCAGCGCCTGCGTGGGTTCCGGGCGGGCCGCCGGGGGAACCTGCGCGAATGCCCGGGAGGCCACGATGGTGGCCAACGCGGCAGGCACGAGGATGGTCGTCCGGGGGCTCATCTGCAGGACCGTCCACAAGGGATCGGGCAATCGGACCACCCACTTCCGCTTTTGTCTACTCTTCCGCTTATGAGCCTCCGGATCCTGCCACTCGGCGTGGGCAGCGCATTCTCGAGCCGGTACTACGGCACCTCCTGCGTCATCCAGGGGCCGGGCGGGCAGATCCTGCTCGACTGCCCCGACCCGCTCCGCAAGGTGATCCGCGAGGCGAGCGAGCGCAGCGGTTGGAGCGTGCGCGCGGAGGACCTCAGCGAGGTCATCCTGACGCACCTGCACGGTGACCACAGCAACGGCCTGGAGGTGCTCGGCTTCCTGCATTGGCTGCAACGCCAGCAGCACGGCACGCCCCTGCCGCGCATCCACTGCGGCAAGGAGGTCGCCGATCGACTCTGGCCCAAGCTCGCCCCCGCGATGGACCAGGACGGTCGGGCGGGCGTGGGCGACTACCTCGACATCTGTCCCCTGCCCGAGTCTGGCCAACGCATCGTCGCCGGCGTCACCGTCGAGTGGCGCAGGACCACCCACATGATCCCGACCTACGCGTTCCGGTTCCGGGTCAAGGGAGCGAGTTTCGGCTGGTCGAGCGACACGGGCTTCGACCGGTCGCTCATCGACTGGCTTGCCGAGTGCGATGCCTTCGCGCACGAGACGACGCCGCCTCCGTACCACACCGCCCTGGCTGAACTCAACGCGCTGCCGGACGAGATCCGGCGCAAGATGGTGCTCATGCACCTGACCGACAGCTTCGATCCCTCCATGACCGACATCAGGGTCATGCAGGAAGGCGTGCCGCTGCAGGTCAGCGCCGGCGCGCTCGAGGTCATGCACGCCTGAACCGGGCGGCGCGACGCCCGGGCCGGCTGCGACGGTCCGGCCCGCTCAGCGGCGATCGGCCATCGGCACGTACGGCACGCCGTGCGGCCCGACGTAGTCCGCCATGGGGCGGATGAGACGGTTGCCCTTGAGCTGCTCCATGCAGTGGCCGCACCAGCCGCTGTTGCGGCTCAGGGCGAACATGCAGGTGAACAGGTCCAGGTCCAGGCCGAGCGAGAAGTAGGTCGTGGCGCTGTAGAAGTCGACGTTGGGGAAGATCCCCTTCGCGGCCACGGCCTTGTCCATGATCTCCTCGATGCGGCGGCTCATCTCGTACAGGTTCAGGTTGCCGGTGTCGGCAGCGACCTGCTTGGCGAAGGTCTTCAGGTAGGTCGCGCGCGGGTCGTACGCCTTGTACACGCGGTGGCCGAAGCCCATGATGAGTTCCTTGCGCTCGAGCTTGCCCGCGATGTAGGCATCGACCTTGTCGATCGTGCCGATCTCGTTGAGCATGTGCATCACTTCCTCGTTGGCGCCGCCGTGCAGCGGGCCCTTCAGGGTGCCGACGGCGGTGGTGATGGCGCTGTACATGTCGCTGAGCGTGGCGATGGTGACGCGGGCGGCGAAGGTGCTCGCGTTCAGGCCGTGGTCGGCGTGCAGGATGAGGCAGACGTCGAGCGCCTTCGCCATGGCATCCGTCGGCAGCTCGCCGTTGAGCATGAGCAGGAAGTTCTGCGCGATCGTCAGGTCGGGCTGCGGGTCGACGAACGGCTTGCCCTTGCGGTGCCGGTCGAAGCGCGCGATGAGCGCGGGCGTCTTGGCCACGATGCGGAGCGCCTTGCGGCGGTTGGCATCCGGGGTGTTCACGTCGGCCTCGCGGTCGTACATGGCGAGCGCGCTGATCATGGTGCGCAGCGCATGCATCGGGGGCGTCGAGCGCGGGAACTGGCGGATCAGGGCGTCCATCTCGGCCGGGAGCATGGACTCGGCGCGCAGCTCCGAGCAGAACGCCGCGAGCTCGGCCTTGGTCGGCAGCTTCAGGTTCCAGAGCAGGTAGACCGTCTCCTCGAAGGTGCTGTTGCGCGCCAGCGAGTCGATGTCGATGCCGACGTACTCGAGCACGCCCTTGCCGCCGTCGATGAAGGACATCTGCGTCTCGGCGGCCACGGTGTTGGCGAGGCCCTTGTCGAAGGTCGGTGCGGTGGCGGTGGCCATGGTTCGGTCTCCCAATGCGGTTCGGTGATGCGAGTCCCGGACTATAGTGCGCCCGGGTCCCGGATCGCCCTGCATGCGGGCCCATCCCCATGATTCCGCTCGGCACTGACCGCCCCTCTGCCGTCGTCCCGCGCGTGACCGTCGGGATCCTGGCCATCAACACGCTCGTGTGGATCGCCAGCATCCGCTCCCCATGGGCGGACCAGGTTTATCGCTCCCTCGCCCTGTCCGGGTTCGACCCCCACTGGTGGCAGTACGTCACCTACCAATTCGTGCACGATCGGGGCGGAGTCGGGCATCTTCTGGGCAACGCGATCTTCTTCTGGGCCTTCGGCTCGGCCCTCGAGCGCAGGTTCGGCTCACTGCTCTTCGCCACGGTCTACGTGGCGCTCGGCACCGCCGTCGGGGCGCTCTTCCCGCTCGTGGCCGGGCCCTTCGGTGCGCTGGTCGGTGCCAGCGGCACGGTCTGCGCCTGCGCGGCGGCGTTCGCGGTCTTCTACCCGCGCGCCCGGGTGCTGCTGCTCTTCTGGGGGTTCTGGCGGATCCCGGCGCTGTGGTTCGTCGCGATCTTCACCGCCATCGACCTCCTGGGCTTCACGCGCGGCGGCGGCGGCGTCGCGTACGAGGCCCACCTGCTCGGCTTCGCGCTCGGCGGCGCCTCGGCCTTCCTGATGCTCTGGCTGAAGCTCCTGCCCCGCGACGACTTCGACCTCTTCTTCATCCTCCGGCAGTGGCACCGCCGCAACCAGATGCGCAGTGCGCTGGCCGAACGGCCCGGCGGGGCGTTCGAGAGCGCCAGCAAGGACACGGCCGCACGCTTCGCGGCCGGCGCGGCGAAGCACGACGACCGCATCCCGCTCGCACGCGCCTCGATCACGGCGGCGATGCGCGCCGGCGACTGGCCCAAGGTCATCGAGGCGGTGCATGCCCTGACGGCGCTCGCGCCACAGTGGTCGCTCCCCGAGCAGGCCCAGGTGCAGCTGGCCAACGGCCTGCACGAACGGGGCCACCATGCGCTCGCCGCCGACGCCTACGCGAACCTGCTGCGCGTGCATCCGCGATCGCCCCAGCGCGAGGCCGTGCAGCTGATGCTGGCCACGATCTGCGTGCGCTACCTGCGCGATGCCGACCGGGCACGCGCGACGATCACCCTGCTGCGCGCGAGCCCCCTGTCGGTCCCGGGTGCCGAACTGCTGGCGCAGCTCGAGCGGGAGCTGGCATGAGCGCAGGCTGCCGGATCAAGATCTGCGGGGTGCGCGACGCCGCGACCGCGCTGTCGTGCGCGCGGGCCGGCGCCGATTTCGTCGGCGTGGTCTTCGCATCGTCGAGTCCCCGCGCCGTCGACGAGGCGGTCGCACGATCGATCGTCGCAGCCCTGGAGCAGGATGCGCCGGGGTGCACGCCCGTGGCGCTGTTCGTCGATCAGCCGCGCCATCCGGCGCTCGGCTGGTGGCCGGGCATCGTGCAGCTGCACGGCAGCGAACGGCTCGATGAGGTGCGATCGCTGACCGATCGCGGCGTGCGCACCTGGAAGGCGATCCCCTGGGACGAGGAGCGCGTGCGGCTCTGGTCGGGCGCGACCGAGCCCGAGGCGATCGTGGTCGATGGCCCGAAGGCCGGCAGCGGCACCAGCTTCGACCACGAGGCGCTTGCCCTGATGCGCGGGCTGATCGCCCCGCACCTGGTGCTCGCCGGCGGCCTCACGCCCGCCACCGTCGGCGGCGCGATCCGCACCGTGCGGCCGTGGTGCGTGGATGTCTCGAGCGGCGTCGAGCGCGAACGCGGCGTCAAGGACATCCACCTGATCGAAGCGTTCATCGCCGCCACGCGGCAGGCAGCACGACCCTAGACTGCGTCCCCGCACGCGCACCGCGTGCCGCGCCACCGACGGCGCATGACCACCGGAGACCACACGCATGGCCCTTCCCCAGCTGAACGACGAGCAGGTCCGCACGATGAGCCGCGAGGAGAAGGACCGCTGGTGGCTCGAGAACGTCTACCGGGGCAACATGCCGCAGCTGACGATCCGTGCGGCCCTGACCGGGTTCCTGCTCGGCGGCGTGCTCAGCGCAACCAACCTCTACGTCGGCGCCAAGACCGGCTGGACGCTCGGCGTGGGCGTGACGAGCGTGATCCTGAGCTTCGTCATCTTCCGCACGTTCGCGCGGATCGGCTTCAAGGACCTGACGATCCTCGAGAACAACGCCGTGCAGTCGATCGCGACCGCGGCCGGCTACATGACGGGGCCGCTCATCAGCGCGCTCATGGCGTACATGTTCATCGAGAACAAGGCGATGCCCGCGTTCCAGATGATGGTCTGGAACATCCTCGCCAGCATCCTCGGCGTGCTCGTGGCCTTCCCCATGAAGCGCCGCTTCATCAACGACGAGCAGCAGCCCTTCCCCGAGGGGCGCGCCGCCGCCGTGGTGATGGACTCGCTCTACCCCGATGCGCCGGCGGGCGGCACGAAGAACATGGTCGACGGCATGCCCGTGGCGCGTCCTGCGGCTGCGGGCAACGACGGCGCGCGCGAGGGCATGTTCAAGGCCAAGGCCCTGGCCATCGCGGCGGGCCTCGCCGCCGTCATCCACGCCTGCGTGGCCACGGGCATCATGGGCCTGCTGCAGATCAAGACCGGCATGGCCCGCCACATGGGCGAGGTCTGGCACCTGCCCGAACGTCTGACCACCACCTTCTGGGAGTGGACGATGGCGCGCGGCGTCGACCTGATGCCCCGCATCGGTTCGGTGTCCTTCGAGCACCTGGGCCTGCGGGTCGGGCTGGAACTGACCATGTTCGGCGCCGGCGGCCTGATGGGCATGCGCCTCACCAACAGCCTCATGGTCGGCATGATCGCCGGCTTCGGCGTCATCGCGCCCGTCATGATCGGTGCGGGCGAGATCAACCCCAAGAACTTCAAGGCGATCGCCGATGCGGCCGGCGCGTTCGATCCCACGAAGGCGATCTACGACGAGCGCCACATCATGAACAACTGGACCCTGTGGCTCGGGGTCTCGATGATGGTCGTCGCGAGCATGGTCGGGCTCTTCGCCAAGCCCAAGGTGCTCATCAGCGCCTTCACCGGCATGTTCAGCAAGCGCGCCGCCGGCCAGGACTGCCTGCGCGAGGTCGAGTTCCCGCTGTGGATCACCCTCGTCGGCGTGCCGGTGATGGTGGCCCTGACCGTGTGGATGAACTGGGCCTGGTTCGGCGTGGATCCGTGGCTCGGCGTCCTGTCGATCCCGATGATCATCGTGCTGACCCTGATCGCCGCCAACGCGACGGCGCTCACCAGCATCACCCCCACCGGCTCGCTCTCGAAGATCACGCAGTTCACCTTCGGTGCGGTGAACCCGACCCATGCGGGCACGAACCTCATCACGGCCGGCATGACGAGCGAGGTCGCCGGCAACGCGAGCAACCTGCTCATGGACATCAAGCCCGGCTACATGCTGGGCGCGAAGCCCCGGCAGCAGGCCTGGGGCCACGTCATCGGCATCGTGGCCGGCGCGCTCGCCAGCACGCCGCTCTTCTTCATCCTCTTCCTGAGCAAGTGGAACCCCGAGAGCGGCCAGACGCTGCGCGAGGCCGCCACCGAGAAGTTCGCGATGATCGGCGCCGTGCAGTGGTCCGCGATCGCCGAGGTGATCCGCGGCATGGCCAGCGAGGGCGAGACGATCCAGCGCGTCGACGGCATCGACAAGCTCTGGGGCGTGATGCCCGTGAGCGCCGCCTGGGGCATGATGTGGGGCGCGATCGCCGCGCTCGTCATCGAGATCCTGCGCATCGCGACCAAGGGGCGCTTCCCGCTCAGCGGCGTCGGCATCGGCCTGGGCATCGTGCTGCCCCCCGAGTACACGATCATGATGTGGATCGGGGCCGTCTTCTTCACCTTCATGGAAGGCCGCTACCACGAGCGCATCGGTTCGTTCGGCCACCGACTCTGGGTCGACGGCAAGGAAGCCGTCTGCGCGGGGATCATCGCCGGTTGGGCGCTCCTGGGCGTCTTCAACGGGGTGATCGAGGCGTTCGCCACGCTCCCGGCCGACGAGAAGCAGGCCGCGGCGATGGAGGCCGCGGCGCTCAAGGATGCGCAAGGCGAACGCGACACGATCCTCGGCCCCGACGGCGCGCCCGTGAAGTGATCCGCGCGCGTCGGCCCCTGTGGGCGCCGGCATGCCTCGTTCGCGCGAGTCTGCTGTCCTTCGCGGCCGTCGCTCCCTGTGGGGCGCCGGCATGCCTCGTTCGCGCGAGTCTGCTGTCCTTCGCGGCCGTCGCTCCCTTTGGGGCGCCGGCATGCCTCGTTCGCGTGAGCTGTGTTGCTCGTGCGGCCGTCGCTCCCTTTGGGGCGTCGGCATGCCTCGTTCGCTCAGACAGTCCTCGCCTGCTCAGAAACTGGCGCGTCTGTCACCCCGTGGTCACTGCGCGCTGCTGCGCGCCAGCTTTCCTCGCAGGCTGCGGAACTCGCTCTGCGAGGCATGCCGCGCCCCCTTTTCCGCGACGGCCGCATGGTGAGCACTGAATGCCACGCGGTCAATCCATCGGCGACGCGCCGTCCGCAGCGACCGAGCGGCCCTCCGCTGCGCCACGGGCCGATGGGGCCCACCAGATTCCCTGACGCGCCCAAGACGACGGGGCCCGCGCCGATCGGCACGGGCCCCGTGGTGCATGGTCCTGGATGGGCTCAACCGAGCGCTGCGGCACCCGACACGATCTCGGTGAGTTCGGTCGTGATGCGCGCCTGGCGTGCGCGGTTGTAGTTGCGCTTGAGCGTTCGGCCGAGGCCCGACGCGTTGTCCGTGGCGGCCTTCATCGCCACCATGCGCATGACGTTCTCGCTGACGACGGCATCGTTGAAGGCCTGGAACAGGCTGACCTTCACGCTGCGCGGCAGGAGGTCGTCGAGGATCTCGCCGGCACCGGGGCTGAATTCGTACGAAGCCGTGGCTGCGCCCTGGGCCGCCTGCGGCATCGAGAGGGGCAGGAGCTGCACGGCTTCGGCGATCTGGCGAGCATTGCTCACGAAGCGCATGCTGCAGACCACCACCTGCTCGAACTGCCCGGCGACGAAGGCATCCATGTAGCGCTCGGCGAGCGCCTGGATGTCCTCGTACTTGGGTCGGTCACCGAAGCTGAAGCGCTCCTCGGGCAGCATCTGCTGGTACTTGAAGAACGCGAAGGCCTTCTTGCCGGCCGTGTGCAGGACCACGGTCTTGCCCTGGGCCTTCAGCGCCTTGATGCGGTTCATCGCGGTGCGCAGCACGTTGCCGTTGTAGGCGCCGCACAGTCCGCGATCGGAGCCGATGACGAGCACGAGCACCTTGCCCGATGAACCACCGCCCTGCAGCAGCGGGTGGGACACGTCCCCCGCCGCGGCGGCGACTTCACCCACGAGCTGGCGGATGCGGTCGGTGTAGGGCCGGGTGGCCTTGGCCCGGGCCAGCGACGCCGTGAACTTGGCGGTCGCGATCATCTGCATGGTCTTGGTGATGCGCTGGATGGTGCGGACGGCGACCATGCGCTTCTTGATCTCGCGGATCTGTGCCATAGGGGTGGAAATGGTAGCGTCCGTCCCGGGCCGCCGCCCTGCGTGGAACCCCGGCCTACGCTGCAGGAAACCGTGTCCGCGACCCTCCGCATCATCGATGCCAACCGCAACCGTGCGCTCGAGGCCCTCCGGGTCCTGGAGGACCTGGCCAGATTCCGGGCCGAGGATGCGATCCTGACCGAAGGCCTGAAGGCCGCCCGGCATGC
>JBEGNG010000011.1:12824-13394 GCA_041182645.1 Planctomycetota bacterium | reverse complement strand
GTTGCGGTAGGTCGCGACGCCGGTGAACGACACGCTGGCACCGAACGCCAGCACGAGCTCCATCTCCCGCGGGCCGGCCGTGAAGCAGTGGAAGACGAAGCGGTGCGGCGGCAGGCCGCTGGTGCGCAAGACCGGCAACAGGTCATCGAATGCATCGCGGCAATGGATGATGACGGGCTTCGCGCATCCCGCTGCCGTCCAGGCAACGATGCGTTCCAGGTGGTCGTCGAGCGCTGCCCGTTGCCGATCGAGGGCCGGCTCCCGGTGGAACCGGTCCAGGCCCAGCTCGCCCCAGGCCACGCAGCGCGGGTCCAGGCCACACACCCGCATCTGCTCCCAGTCGTTGGGATCGTCGCAGTGCAGGGGGTGCACTCCTGCCGAGAACCAGACCCCGGGATGGGCGTTGGCGACCCGCTGGCAGGCGGCCGCGTCGGGGCTTGAGGTACTGATCGTGATCACTTGGCGCACCCCGGCCTGAGCGGCGGCATCCATGACCTCGTCCACCCGGTCGATGAACTGCGGGAAGGTCAGGTGGCAGTGGGTGTCGATCACGGTTCGAGGCTAGCGCGC
>JBEGNG010000011.1:0-12755 GCA_041182645.1 Planctomycetota bacterium | reverse complement strand
CCTTGACTCACCGCAGCGGGGGGCCCTAACCTATGGGATCCCCTTCGTGAAAGTTTTCACAAAGGGGCCCTACCCATGAGCCGATTCCTGTTCCCCCGTTGGTCGAACGCCGTCCTGCCCCTGGTGGCCGTGGGCGGCGCGATCGCTCCGCTCTACATCGTGTTCCTCATCGCCTATGCGTGGAGCCCGAAGACCATCGAGGTCGGCTACAAGCCCACGCAACCGGTGCCGTACAGCCACGCGCTGCACGTCGGCCAGCTCGGCCTCGACTGCCGGTACTGCCACACGACGGTCGATCGCGGCGCGCACGCCAGCGTCCCGGCCACGCAGACCTGCATGAACTGCCACACGCAGGTGCAGAAGGACAGCCCCAAGCTGCAGCCCGTGCGCGACAGCTACGCGAACGGCCTGTCGGTCCAGTGGACGCGCATCCACGACCTTCCCGACTACTCGTACTTCGACCACAGCGCCCACGTGAACCGCGGCGTGTCGTGCGTCGAGTGCCACGGCCGCGTCGACCAGATGGAGGTCGTGCAGAAGGCCGAGCCCATGAGCATGGGCTGGTGCCTCGAGTGCCACCGCAACCCGACGGATCGCCTGCGCCCGCTCGACAGGATCACGCAGCTGTCCTGGGACCAGCGCACCGAGATGACCGCCGAGGAGCGCGAGGCGCTCAAGAAGCTCTACCACATCAGCCCGAGCGAGAACTGCTCGACCTGCCACCGCTGAACGCGCACGGCGCGACGCACCACGAACACCGAGAGCCGAACACACCATGGACCAGACGACCAGCAGCACCTGCGAGACTCGCGCCGCATCGGCGGCCCCGGCCCCAGCACCCTCGGGCCGCGCCCACTGGCGCAGCGTCGAGGAACTGCAGCAGACGCCGGAGTTCCGCAGCTTCCTCGACCGCGAGTTCCCCGAGGGCGCGAGCGAGGCCAGCGAGGAAGACCGTCGCCAATTCATCAAGGTGATGGGCGCGAGCTTCGCGCTCGCCGGCGTCGCGAGCAGCGGTTGCCTGCGCTGGCCCGAGACCAAGATCGTGCCGGCTGCGCGCGGCCAGGAGAACCGGGTCGCCGGTCACCCCGTCGCCTTCGCGACCTGCCTGCAGGTCGACGGCGTCGCCGTGCCGGCGATGGCCACGAGCTACGAAGGCCGCCCGATCAAGCTCGACGGCAACGAGCGCCATCCCTCGGCGAGCGGCGGCTCGTCGGCGATGACGCAGGCTCGGATCCTCGAGCTGTACGACCCCGATCGCCTGCGCGGCACGACGCAGAAGGGCGCACCCTCGAGCCTGCCTGAGTTCGACGGCTGGTGGGCGACGCACGCGAACGCGCTGCGCGCCAAGCAGGGCGAGGGGCTCGCGATCCTGTCCGAGGCCATCGGCGGCGATGTGCACATGCGTGCGCTGGAGCTGGTGACCAAGGCCTTCCCCAAGGCGCGCGTGTACGTGCATGCGCCGGCAGGCCAGGCCATGGAGCAGGCCGGCACGGCCATCGCGTTCGGCGCGGCCAAGCGCGCGCTGCCGGACTTCGGCAAGGCGAAGGTCGTCGTCTCCTTCGGCAGCGACTTCCTGGCCGATCACCCCGCGAGCGTCCGCTTCGCCGGCGACTACGCGAAGGGCCGTCGCCTCGACTCGACCGACCCGAAGCAGCAGCAGCTCACGCGCCTCTACTGCGTGGAGAGCACGCTGAGCCTGACGGGCATGAACGCCGACGAGCGCATCGCGGTGAAGCCTTCGCAGGTGCAGGCGATCGCGGCCATGGTCGCCGACCGCCTCGGTGCCGTCCCCGGGTGCTCCACCGCGGCGGACGCGAAGCTCGACGAGCAGGCGATGAAGGTCGCCGAGGCGATGCTGAAGGACCTCAAGGACGCGGGCACGCGCGCACTGGTCGTCGCGGGTCCGACGCAGCCTGCCGCCGTGCACGCGATCGCCTGCGCGATCAACCAGAAGCTCGGCTGTGCGGGCACCACGGTCACCTACGTCCCGGCGCCGACGGTGATGCCCGGCATCGCCGACTTCGCACGCGATGCCGCATCGATCGACACGCTGGTCGTGCTCGGTGGCAACCCGGCCTACGACGCCCCCGCGTCGCTCGGCGTCCCCGCGCTGATCGCCAAGATCCCCAACGTCGTGCGCCTGGCGTACCGCCAGGACGAGACCTCCGTCGCCTGCGGGCACGGCTGGGTGATCGCCTCGGCGCACCCGCTCGAGTGCTGGGGCGACGGCGCATCGTGGGACGGCACGCTGTCGATCCAGCAGCCGCTCATCATGCCGATGATGGCCGCCGAGGCCGGCGGACTGTCCGCCGCCGAACTGCTGCTGCGCGTGGCCGGGCATGAGCCCCGCACGGGCTACGAGTTCACGCGCCAGGTCTACGCCCGCAAGAGCGGCCTCGCCGGCGCGGACTTCGAGGTCGCCTGGCGCAGCGCGCTCAGCGAGGGTTGGTGGCCCGGCACGAACGCGAAGAGCCAGTCGGCGCTCGCGGTCGACGTCGCCAAGGTCGCCGCGGCCCCGGTCGCCGCCGCCGGCGAGGTCGAACTCTGCCTCTTCTTCGACGCCAAGGTGCACGACGGCCGGTTCGCGAACCTCGGCTGGATGCAGGAACTGCCCGACGTGGTCACGAAGATCACCTGGGACAACGCGCTGCTCATGTCGCCGGCCATGGCGACCTCGATGGGCCTGAAGGCCGCGAGCATGGTGCGCGTGAAGACCACGGCCGGCTCGGTCGTCGCCGCGGTCTGGGTCCTTCCCGGCCACGCGGAAGGCTGCGTCTCGCTGGCGCTCGGCTACGGCCGCGGTGCCCCGGCTGGCCGCCTCGCCGAGGGCTGCGGCTTCGACGGCTACGCGGTCATGGTGCCCGGTTCGTTCGCCTCGGCCTGCGAGGTGACGAAGGAGCCCGGCACCTACATGTTCGCCCACACCCAGGACCACGGCGCGATCAACCCGTTCGACGCCACCGTGTCGGCGCTGAAGCCGAGCGTGCCGTCCGATGGCGTGGCCGAGCGCCTGGGCGGGCTGGTGCGCGAGGCGACCCTCGCCGAGTACCGCGACCACCCGGACTTCGCGAAGCACCGCGTGCACGTCGTGCACCGCCTGTCGCTGTGGGAGGAGACCAACCTCGACGGCGCGAAGTTCCGCTGGGCGATGAGCGTCGACCTGGGCACCTGCACCGGCTGCAGCGCGTGCGTCACGGCGTGCCAGGCCGAGAACAACATCCCCATCGTCGGCAAGGCGATGGTGAAGCGCGGCCGCGAGATGCACTGGATGCGCATCGACCGCTACTTCAAGGGCCCGCAGGGCTCGCCCACGGGCTACGCCGTGCAGCCGGTCACCTGCATGCAGTGCGAGAACGCGCCGTGCGAGCAGGTCTGCCCGGTCGCCGCGACCGTGCACGACGAGGACGGCCTGAACTCGATGGTCTACAACCGCTGCATCGGCACGCGCTACTGCAGCAACAACTGCCCGTACAAGGTCCGCCGCTTCAACTTCTTCAACTACCACAAGCGCACGCCGGACCGCGAGGAAGGCATCCTGAAGACGCAGCCGGAGTACTACGTCAGCGAGGGCCCGGACCGCTGGCTGCAGCTGCAGTTCAACCCGGACGTCACCGTGCGCATCCGCGGCGTGATGGAGAAGTGCACCTTCTGCGTGCAGCGCATCAACCGCGCCCGCATCGAGGCGAAGAACGAGTGGGCCCGCAAGGGCGGCTCGGCCGGAAGCCCCGACTGGAAGGTCGCGGACGGCGCCATCGTCACGGCGTGCCAGCAGGCGTGCCCGAGCGGCGCGATCGTCTTCGGCGACCTGAACGACCCGAACAGCAAGGTCTCGCGGCTGCACCGCCAGCCCACGAGCTACCAGATGCTCGAGGAACTGAACACCAAGACCCGCCTGCGCTACGTCGCGCGCGTCACGAACCCCGCCATCGAGCGCCCCGCCGGGCACGACGGCCACGGTCATGGCTCGCACGGCGCCGATGCGCACGACAAGGAGCACTCATGAGCGCGTCGAGCCCGATGCAGGGCCACTCGGTCCCCCCGAGCGGCATGGACAACACCCTGGAAGCCCCCGGCCAGCGCGCGCCGCTGGTGCTGGGCACGGGTGACTTCCACACCGTGACCAACCAGGTCTGCCGCGTCACCGAGCACCCCTCGGTGCCGATGGCCTGGTACGTCGCCTTCGGCGTCTCGCTGATGCTGCTGGGCGCGCTCGGCGTGGCGGTGAACTACCTGATCTTCACCGGCGTCGGCGTCTGGGGCCTCAACAACCCCGTGATGTGGGCCTTCGACATCACCAACTTCGTGTTCTGGGTCGGCATCGGCCACGCCGGCACGCTGATCAGCGCGATCCTCTTCCTGTTCCGCCAGAAGTGGCGCACCGGGATCAACCGCTTCGCCGAGGCGATGACCATCTTCGCGGTCATCTGCGCGGGCATCTTCCCGGGCATCCACGTCGGCCGCGTGTGGTTCGCATACTGGCTCTTCCCGATCCCGAACCAGATGGAGATGTGGCCGCAGTTCCGCAGCCCGCTGCTGTGGGACGTGTTCGCGGTCAGCACCTACTTCACGGTCTCGCTGGTCTTCTGGTACATCGGCCTGATCCCCGACCTGGCCACGCTGCGCGACCGCGCCAAGGGCACGATCCAGCAGTTCGCCTACGGCCTCTTCGCCCTGGGCTGGCGCGGCAGCGGCCGCCACTGGCACCGCTACGAGGTCGCCTACCTGCTGCTCGCGGCGCTCGCCACGCCGCTGGTGCTCTCGGTGCACTCGGTCGTGTCGTTCGACTTCGCCGTGAGCCAGCTGCCCGGCTGGCACACCACCATCTTCCCGCCGTACTTCGTCGCGGGGGCCATCTTCAGCGGCTTCGCGATGGTGGTGACCCTGGCCGTGCCGGCCCGCGAGCTCTTCGGGCTCAAGGACCTGATCACGATGCGCCACCTCGACAACATGAACAAGGTCATCCTGGTGACCGGGTGCATGGTCGGCTACGCGTACTCGATGGAGTTCTTCATCGCCTGGTACTCGGGCGCCCCGTACGAGCAGTTCACCTTCATCAACCGCGCGTTCGGCCAGTACTGGTGGGCCTACTGGATCATGGTGAGCTGCAACGTGATCACGCCCCAGCTCTTCTGGTTCCGCAAGGTGCGCACGAGCATCCCCGCGATGTTCGTCCTGAGCCTCTTCGTGAACGTAGGCATGTGGTTCGAGCGCTACGTGATCATCGTGAGCAGCCTCGCCAACGACTTCCTGCCCACGAGCTGGGACGAGTTCATCCCGACGTGGGTGGACATCGCCACGATGCTCGGCGCGTTCGGCCTGTTCGGCGTGCTGTTCCTGCTGTTCTGCCGCTACCTGCCGATGATCGCCATCGCGGAAGTGAAGAGCGTGATGCCCGAGGCCAACCCCCACTGGGAGGGCTACGCCAAGGGCCATGCGCACCACGGCCACGGCGGTGCGCCGGCGGGCGCCACGCCGGCCCTCCACGATCCCCGTCCCGGACAGCCCTGACGACACGAGACGAGCACCACAGACATGACGACGTTCGCGACACCATCATCGACCAACGCCCCGGCCTCGACGGAACCCTCCGTCGCGCAGACCTGGGGCCTCGTCGCCCGCTTCGCCAACCCGGCGGAGCTCATGCACGCCGCCGAGGGCGTCCGCAAGGCCGGCTACCGGTACTGGGATTGCCACTCGCCGTTCCCCGTGCACGGGCTCGACCACGCGATGGGCATCAGCCGCACGATCCTGCCGGTCGCCGTGTTCGCCGCCGGCGCCACGGGCTGCACGCTGGGGTTCCTGCTGCAGTCCTTCACGAACTCGTACGACTTCAGCATCTGGGCGCTGGTCTGGGTGACGGGCTACCCGTTCCTGATCAGCGGCAAGCCGCTGCTGTCGTTCCCGGCCTTCGTGCCGGTCATGTTCGAGCTGACGATCCTGCTGAGCGCGCTGACGGCGGCCTTCGGCATGCTGGCCTTCAACCAGCTGCCCGAGCTCTACCACCCGCTGCTCAAGCACCCGGGCTTCGGCCGTGCGACCGACGACCGGTTCTTCATCTCGATCGAGGCGCGTGACCCGCAGTTCCTGCGCTCCAAGACGGGCGAGTTCCTGAAGTCGCTGGGCGCATCCAGCGTGGAGGTGGTCGAGTCATGATCGAGATGCCCCCCCGGATCTTCTTCTACCTCGGCATCGTCGCCGCCTGCGCGGCGCTGATCCCGCCGGTGCTCGCGGTGCAGTCGCGCAACACCACCAGCGAGAAGCCGCCGCTGCATGCCTTCCTCGACATGGACGTGCAGCCGAAGTTCAAGCCGCAGACGGAGTCGCCGCTCTTCGCCGACGGCCGCTCGGCGCGTCCGCAGCCCGTCGGCACCGTCGCCCGCGACGAGGCGATGGAGGACACCCACCGCGCCTTCGGCGTGGTCGACGGTCAGTGGGCCACCACCATGCCGCGCGACCTGCCGCTGTCGATGGACCTGCTGCGCCGCGGCCAGGAGCGCTTCAACATCTACTGCACCGCGTGCCACGGCTACGCGGGCGAGGGCAACGGCACGGTCAACCGCCGTGCGCTCGAGCTCGTCGCCAATGCCTCGGGCCCGGTGAACGGCACCGTCTGGGTGCCGGCGAAGAACATCCACGACCCGACCGTCACGGTGCAGCCGGTCGGCCAGCTCTTCAACACCGTCACGCACGGGATCCGCAACATGGCCGGCTACGGCACGCAGATCCCCACCGATGACCGCTGGGCGATCGTGGCCTACGTGAAGGCCCTGCAGCGCAGCTTCGACGCCCAGCTGCAGGACGTCCCGCCCGACCAACGGAGCAAGGTGCAATGAGCCACTCGCACGACCACGCCGACCTCGGCCCCTCGAACACCCGCGCGGACGCCGCGATCGCCCGCATCGGCGGCCGCCTGCTGCCCGCGGCGATCCTGCTGCTCGCCGCCGCCGCATGGTTCGCCTGGAAGGGGGGCGAGGCCAACGCCACGGCCAAGCTCTACCTCGTCTCGTTCACCTTCATCCTGGCGATCTCGCTCGGTGGACTCTTCTTCACGATGATCCAGTTCCTGACCCGCGCGGGCTGGTCGGTGGCGGTCCGCCGCCCCGCCGAGGCGCTGGCGGCGAACCTGCGCTGGCTGTGGATCCCGTTCATGCTGCCGCTGCTCTGGCTGTGGTGGAAGGGCGGGCAGCACCACGAGGCCGGCGCGCATGCGCTGGGGCTCGACGTGCTGTGGCCGTGGGCCAACCTCGAGCACATGAAGCAGCACGAGCCCGCCGAGTACGAGAACGTGCTCAAGAAGGCCGGCTGGCTGGCCCCGAACTTCTTCGTGCTCCGCGCCGCGATCTACTTCGCGGTCTGGGCCGCGCTCGCCACGGTCTTCTACAAGGGTTCGACCGGGCAGGACGCCACCGGCGGCACCGCCACGACCGATCGACTCCAGAAGCTCTCCGGGCCGTCGATCATCCTCTTCGGCCTGACGGTGACCTTCGCCGCGTTCGACTGGATGATGTCGCTCACCCCGACCTGGTTCAGCACGATGTTCGGCGTCTACTTCTTCACCGTCTGCTGCACGGCGGGCTTCAGCACGATGGCGCTCGTCACGATCCGCCTGCAGTCGCTGGGTGCGCTCAAGGGCATCGTGACCCGCGAGCACCTGCAGGACCTGGGCAAGTACATCTTCGCCTTCGGCATCGTCTTCTGGGCCTACATCGGCTTCAGCCAGTACATGCTGATCTGGTACGGCAACATCCCCGAGGAGACGACCTGGTTCATGGCCCGCCAGATGGGCGGCTGGACGGTCTTCAGCTGGCTCCTGATCGCGGGTCACTTCGTGGTGCCGTTCGTCTTCCTCATCAGCCGCTGGATGAAGCGGTGGAACGTGACGCTGGCGCTCGCCGCGGCCTGGATGCTCTTCATGTCCGCGGTCGACCTCTACTGGCTCATCGTGCCGGTGATCCCGGCGGGCCTCGCCGATGCGTCGACCTACGCCGAGCTCGCCGAGCGCCACAAGGACGCGCCGGTGGGCTTCTTCACGCCGGCGACGCTGTGCATGATCGGCGGCATGCTCTGCCTGCTCGCCTGGCGCACGGCGCGCACGCTCTCCCGCAACCACCTCGTCCCGGTGCGCGACCCGCGCCTGGCCGAGAGCATCGCCTTCCAGAACATCTGAGCCATCACCATGTCCACCGCACCAGCCAACCCCGCAGCGCAGATCGACGATCCCGAGCCCATCGGCACCTGGGTGGTGTCGATCGTCGGCACCTTGCTGATCGTGGCCACCATCGTGTTCGTCTGCTGCGTCTACTTCATCGCGGCCGAGCGTGAGTTCACGGCCAAGGTCGTCGACGCGCCCGACCTGGGGCCGGCGGCCCTCAAGGACGAGCAGCAGGCGCTGCTGGCGGGCTACGGCACCTACACCATGACCGACGCGGCCGGCAAGGAGCGCCGTTCGATCCGCATCCCGGTCGAGAAGGCGATGGAAGCGCTGGTCGCCGAGGGCATCAAGCCTTCTCCCGCGCCCGCACCCGCCGTTCCGGCCTCGAACCCCTGAGCCTCCTACCGTTCCACCGTGAAGAACCGCCTCGCCATCCTCACCCTCGCCGCAGGCCTCGTCCTGCCGGCGGTCGCCATGGGGCAGGGGAGCGGCCCGGTGCTCGCGCCCGGTGAGTCGGCCGCGCTCAGCAACGAACTGCCGAAGGAGCTCGAGGGCGTCGAGTTCGTCGAGCACCTCGGCGAGACGCTGCCGATGGACCTTCGCTTCGTCGATGACGACGGATCGAGCGTCACGCTGGCCGACCTGCTGAAGCCAGGCCGTCCGCTGCTGCTGCACCTGGGCTACTTCAAGTGCCCGATGATGTGCAGCCTGGTCCTCAACGAGGCCGTGCGCGGCCTGCAGGGCATCGACTGGACCGTCGGCACCGAGTTCGACGTGGTCGCGGTCAGCATCAATCCTTCCGAGGATGCCGAGCTCGCGCGCGCGAAGAAGGCCGGGTACGTCGCCGAGTACGGCCGCAAGGGCTCCGGCTCCGGCTGGCACTTCCTGACCGGCCCCGTCGAGTCGACGCACGCCCTCGCCGAGGCGGTGGGCTTCCGCTTCAGGCTGCTCGACAACGGCGACTATTCGCATCCGGGCGGCATGATCGTGGTCTCGCCCAAGGGCGTGGTCACGCGGTACCTGCACGGCGTGCGGTTCCCGTCCGACACCTTCCGGCTCGCGCTCGTCGAGGGCAGCGAAGGCACCATCGGCAGCAGCATGGACCGAGTGATGCTCTGGTGCTTCCAGTACGACGCGTCGACGAACTCCTATGTCCCCTTCGTGTTCCGGCTCGTGAAGCTCGGGGGAGCGCTGACCGTGGTCGCGATCGTCGCGACCGTCGGCGTCGCCCTGCTGCGCGAGCGCCGCGCCCGGCGGCTCCAACCCCCGGCCGCGATGGCCTGCTGACCCCAAGACGAGATTCCCATGATGTCCATGCCGACCATGCTCACCCTGGCCCTGGCCGCCGACGGCCCGACCCCGCCCACCTTCTGGATGCCCACCGGCGCCAGCACGCACGCCGCCGAAGTCGACGGGCTCATGTGGTGGATCAACCTGATCATGTGGGCGTTCCTGGTGCTCAACACCGTGCTGACGGTCTACTTCGTCTGGAAGTACCGCCACCGCACGGGCGCGGCGTTCCGCAAGGACGGCCCCGACCACAACGGCCCGCTCGAACTCGCCTGGACGGTCGGCCCGCTGCTGATCTGCATCGCACTCTTCATCGTGGGCTTCCGCGGCTACCTCGACGTGCGGACCGCGCCGAAGGAGGCCTACGACATCAACGTCACGGCCTACAAGTGGGGCTGGCAGTTCAAGTACCCCAACGGCGCGCAGTCGGATGACCTCGTGGTGCCGGCGGGGCGCCCCGTGCGGCTGGTCATGCGCGCGAGCGACGTGCTGCACTCGTGCTTCATCCCGGCGTTCCGCGTGAAGCAGGACCTGGTGCCGGGCCGCTACACCTACCTCTGGTTCCAGAGCGACTTCCCCACGGGCATGGACAAGCCGACCGACGGCCACCACCTGTTCTGCACGGAGTACTGCGGCACCGGCCACAGCAACATGAACCGCCGGGTGTTCGTGCTGCCGCAGGACCAGTTCGACGCCTGGACCACCAAGCAGGCGAACTGGCTCGACGAGATCCCCGAGGAGGAGCTGTACTGGAAGGCCGGTCCGAAGCTCTACGCCCGCTGCGTGCAGTGCCACTCGCTCGACGGCACCAAGGGCATCGGCCCGAGCTGGAAGGGCCTGTGGGCCCGCGTCGACGGCGGAGAGGGCAGCAACGGCGCGTTCGCCGACGGCTCGACCTACTCGGGCCTCATCGGTGCCGGCAAGCAGTACGCCACCCCCGAGGACTACATCCGAGCGAGCATCTACAACCCGGGCGAGCACCTCGTCCAGGGCTACGGCAACGTGATGCCCACCTTCAAGGGCCAGATCAACGACAAGGGCATCGATGCCCTGATCGGCATGATGAAGAAGCTCGACGAGTTCGACCCCAAGACCGGAGCATGGCTCAAGACGCCGCCCACCGCGAGCGCGAAGTGAGCCCCGACGACCACCCGAGACACACGAGGTACCAGACATGACCACCCTGCCAGCCCGTCCCGCGGCCCCGACCTACGACACGCCCGAGAGCGACAACTACCTGACCCACGACAAGGGCTTCCTGTCGTGGATCCTCACGCTCGACCACAAGCGGATCGGGGTGATGTACACGGTGAGCGTCCTGCTCTCGTTCCTCGTCGGCGGCATCTTCGCGCTGCTCGTGCGCACCGAGCTGCTCACGCCCGGCCGGACCTTCATCGACGCCGACACCTACAACCACTTCTTCACCCTGCACGGGGCGGTGATGGTGTTCCTGGTGATCATCCCGAGCATCCCGGCGGCCCTGGGCAACTTCGTGCTGCCGGTCATGCTGGGGGCGAAGGACGTCGCCTTCCCGCGGCTGAACCTCTTCAGCTACCACCTCTGGATCGCCGGCGCCGTCTGCACCGTGGTCAGCCTGGTGATGGGCTCCTTCGACACGGGCTGGACCTTCTACACGCCGTACTCGACCACCACCACCGCCGGCGGCGTGATCCCGGTGATCGTGGGCGTCTTCATCCTCGGCTTCAGCAGCATCTTCACGGGGATGAACTTCATCGTGACGATCCACAAGCTGCGGCCGCCGGGGATGACCTGGTTCCGCATGCCGCTCTTCCTGTGGGCGCTCTACTCGACCGCGCTCATCCAGGTCCTGGCGACGCCGGTGCTCGCCATCACGCTGGCGCTCGTCGCGGTCGAGCGCATCGCGAACATCGGCATCTTCAACCCGGCGATGGGCGGCGACCCCGTCCTCTACCAGCACTTCTTCTGGTTCTACAGCCACCCGGCGGTCTACATCATGATCGTGCCGGCCATGGGCATCATCAGCGAGCTGATCGCGGTGCACAGCCACCGCCAGATCTTCGGCTACCGCTTCATCGCCTTCAGCTCGGTGGCGATCGCGATCTTCAGCTTCCTCGTCTGGGGCCACCACATGTTCACCAGCGGCCAGAGCCCGCTCATGAACACGCTCTTCTCGGCCATCTCGTTCAGCGTGGCCATCCCCAGCGCCGTCAAGATCTTCAACTGGATCTGCACCCTGTACAAGGGATCGATCTCGCTGAACACGCCGATGCTCTACGCGCTGGCGTTCCTGATCCTGTTCACGATCGGCGGCCTCACCGGGCTGCACCTGGCGACGCTGTCGACCGACGTGCACCTGCACGACACCTACTTCGTCGTGGCGCACTTCCACTACGTCATGATGGGCAGCGCGCTGATCGCGATGGTCGGCGGCCTGCACCACTGGTGGCCCAAGATGACCGGCCGGATGTACAACGAGAAGCTGGGCATGATCGCCTGCACCCTCGTGTTCATCGGGTTCAACGTCACCTTCTTCACGCAGTTCATGCTCGGCAGCCACGGCATGCCGCGCCGGTACTACGACTACCAGGCCGAGTTCCAGGTCTACCACGTCATCTCGACGATCGGCTCGTACATCATGGCCGGCGGCTTCCTGCTGACGGCCGCGTACCTGGTGCAGAGCCTGGTCGGCGGCAAGCGCGCACCGGCGAACCCCTGGGGCGGCGCGACGCTCGAGTGGGAGTGCACCAGCCCGCCGCCGTACTACAACTTCCACGAAGCCCCGAAGGTGGGCGACCCGTACGACTTCTCCAACCTGAAGTGGGACGAGCGCGGTGAGGGCTACGTCACCGTGAAGCCCGCCGAGGCAAAGGCCTGAACCGATGAGCGCACACGCATCCGCCGGCGACCACCACGCAGCCCATGGCCATGACGACCACGGGCATGGCGGTGGCCATGGCCACCACAACGCCGAGTACCCCTTCCTGGCCCACCACTTCGAGACGCCGGCGCAGCAGTTCGACAGCGCCAAGCTCGGCATGTGGGTCTTCCTGGTCACCGAAGTGCTGTTCTTCGGCGCGCTGTTCGTGGCCTACGCGGTGCTGCGCAACCGGTACCCCGAGGTCTTCAAGTACGCGAGCGCGTACCTGGACACGACCATGGGCGGCATCAACACCGGCGTGCTCATCCTGAGCAGCCTGACCATGGCGATGGGCGTCTACTTCGCCCAGACCGGCCGCAAGGCCGCGCTCGTGCTCTGCCTCTGGCTGACCATGGCCGGGGCCGCGGGCTTCATGGTCATCAAGTACTTCGAGTACACGCACAAGTTCCACGT
>JBEGNG010000010.1:0-13076 GCA_041182645.1 Planctomycetota bacterium | reverse complement strand
GAGCCCGGGGGCGTCGCGAGGAAGTCGTTGAGCGGCATCAACGAGCCACCCTCCACGGGGATGTGGAGCGTGCGCAGCACGGCGGGGGTCGCCCCGACCTCGTGGATCCACCGCGCCACGGCCTGCGCGCGCGCCTCGGCGTACGGGGCGTCGGCAATCAGCGGCAGCTCGAGCAGGCGCGCCTGGAGCGTCGATCGAAGGCGCTCGTCGGCGACCGGGTCCGTCGGTGCGGCCACGGTGGTGACGGTCTGGGTCGATGGGGCGGCCATCGGGGGGCGGAACTCGGGTCCAGCGGCCGCGGGGTTCGCCTGGACTCCGACCGCGCCGGCCTGGTCGTGACGGACGAAGCGCGCCCCGGCCTCCGGGGAGAGCAGCTGCACGTGCGAGGCGAACGAGCGGTCGACGCTCTTGGGCAGCACGAAGGTGACCGGCACGCCCTCGGCATCGAGCGCCTTCGTGAGTCCGTAGCACGCCGTGCCGAGCCCGCCGGTGATGAAGGGCGGGAACTCCCACCCGAGCATCAGCACGCGTGGCGTGGGCATCACTCGTCCTCGTCGCCGCCGCCCATGTCGCCGAGCTGGCGGAAGGCAGCCTCGTAGGCCAGGAGGAACAGCAGCGCCGTGCGGTCGTCGGCCTGGGGGATCTCGTTCTCGAAGACGTACTCGCGGGCGTCGTTGCGGAAGTGGCGGATCTTGGGGATCTGCCCGTCGCCGCCGAGCTCGACCATTTCCTCGGCGACCAGGTCCTCGATCGCATCGCCGTAGTGCAGCAGGTCGGTCTCGATCGACTCGCTCAGCCAGCGGTCGGCCGTGCGCAGCCGGACCGTCACGCGGCCACCATCGACCGTCAGCGAGTAGGTCGCCGGGGCGGCGGCCTCGAGGGCGGCGCATTCGAGGTCGTTGCCGTTCAGGCTGACGCCGGCGAAGACGCCCAGGTCGGTGGCTTTGGTGGCGATGGACTTCAGGTCGATGCTCATGGGTGCCTCGGGTGGGGCGGAAATCGTAGCGGGATCCGGCGCGGCGCGAGGCGCTCGCTAGGATCCATCCATGGCGACCGAGGCATGGACGACCCGAAGCCTGCGCGAGTGGATGCGCGGTTTCCTGCAGCAGAAGGGGGTCGAGAGCGCACCCGCCTGCGCCGACCTGCTGCTCGGCCATGTCGCCGGATGCGAGCGCATGCGCCTCTACATGGAACCCGACCGGCCGTGGACGGCCGATGAGCTGGCCACGCTGCGGGCGCTCGTCGGGCGCGCCGCCCAGCACGAGCCGGTGCAGTACCTGGTCGGGTCCTGGGGGTTCCATGCCGGGGACTTCGAGGTCGGTCCCTGCACGCTGATCCCGCGGCCCTCGACCGAGACGATCGTCGACGCCGCGCTGGGGTGGATCGCCGAGCAACCTTCGGGGTCCGTCAGCTCGGCGATCGACCTGGGGACCGGCACGGGCTGCATCGCGCTGAGCATCCTGCGCGCGCTTCGTGGCCGCCGGCGCAAGGATCGCGTGCTCGCCAGGGCCACGCTCGCCGAGGGCGATGGGACCGAGGCCCCCGCATCCGACCGGTCGGGGCTGGCTCCCGTTGCCGAGCCATCGCCGCTGCCGGCATTCATGCTCACCGACCTCGTGCCCGAGGCCATCGAACTCGCCCGACGCAATGCTGCGCGGCATGGCCTGGACGGCCACTGCTCGTTCCGGGTGGGCGATGCATGGTCCGCGCTGGAGGCCGGCGACGGGCCGTTCGACCTGGTGGTGTCGAATCCCCCATACATCAGCGATGCCGAGTTCGCCGACCTGGCACCCAACGTCGCGCAGTGGGAACCGCGCACCGCGCTGCACGGCGGGCCCGACGGCCTGGACGTCATCGAGCGCATCGTCCGTGGTGCGCCCTCGCGGATGCGCCCCGGTGCCTTGCTGCTGGTCGAACTCGCCGCGAGCCAGGAGCGCACCGCGCTCGACCTGGCGCAGGCGTGCGGGCTCCGCGGCGCCACGGTGCTTCGGGACAGCGACGACCTGCCGCGCGTGCTCCGCGCGGTCGTGGCCTGAGCTCGCCGGTCGCGTGCCGGCCGGCCCCCGTCAGGCCTTCGCGCCGAGTGCCTTGCGGACTTCGTCGAGCAGCTGCGAGGCCTGGAACGGCTTGAAGAGGCAGCACTGCAGCCCCTCCTGGCTCGAGCGGACGATCGAGTGGTTCGGGTCGTAGCCGAACCCCGTCATCAGGAGCACGGGCGTCGACGGGCTCATGTCCCGGGTCCCGCGGAAGACCTCGTAGCCGTTGCGGTCGGGCATGCGCACGTCGGACACGACGAGGTCGTACGGCCGCTGCTCGGCGATGGCGCGCGCCACGGCATCGAGCGCACCGCCGCCGTCGGCGCGCACGTCGACGACCGCCCCGACCTCGCCGAGGATCGACTTGATGGCATCGCGCACGCCCGGCTCGTCGTCGGCGACGAGGATCCGCTTGCCCGAGATCACGGGGTCGGGCTCCGTGCGTCGCTCGATCTTGTCGATGCCGAGCACCGTCTGCGGACCGCCGGTCGCACTGCGGATCCTCGCCTCGAGCGTCGACAGCGCGGACTCGAGCCGTTCGTGGCCGTCGAGCCGTCCGGCGGCGACCGCGGTCGCGGCCTCGCGCACGAGCTGCATCGGGATCGCGATCTCGTCGCGCACGATGCCGCCGATGCGCTCGCTCGTCGTGGACCGCTCGACGATGAGCATGTCGAGGATGTTCAGGGCCATCGCGACGTAGCGGCCGTAGGTCTCGAGCGCGACCTGGTCCTCGTCGCCGAACGCGAGTTCGCGGATGCTTTCGACGTTGATCACGCCGATGACGCGTTCGTGCAGGAGCAGGGGCACCGTGAGCGAGGACCGCGCCAGCGGCAGCCCCGGCAGGTAGTTGGGGTCGCGCACGGGATCGTTGCAGATGTACGAGCGGCCGGTCGACGCCACCAGGCCCGAGATGCCGTGGCCCATCGGTTCGGCATTGATCGACTCGCCGATGCGCAGCGGATCGAGCCCGTGGCCGATGACGAGCTCGAGCTGGTTGGTCGTGCGGTTGCGCAGGCGGACCTCGAAGTGCGCGAAGCCGAAGATCGACTCCATGGCGGAGCCGATCTTGCGCTCGATGAGCTGCAGCCGCTCGGCCACGTTCAGCGGGTTGACGATGTGCGCGTCGAGGTCGAGCAGTTCGCCCCCGGCCGCATCGACCTGGTCCATGCGCGCGGCCAGCCGCTGCCGCACGGTGGCGTCGACGAGCACGGCCACGAGACGGTCCGTGCCCAGGCTGGTCGCCACGATCTCCCACGAACTGCCGTTGCAGCTGAATCGCCTGCGCCAGGTCCGCCGCGGCTCGGCGGCCATGTCGGGGATCAGCGTGCGCGCCGTGTCGGCGAGCGCACGCAGCGTCGCGGCATCCAGCGTGGCGACGCGGTGGCTCATCCAGTGGACCTCGCCGTGCACGTCGACGATGACGACGCCGTCGCCGATCTCGTGGAGCATCGCGATCGCCTGGTCGGCGCCGGGGCCAGCGGGGACGTTCGACATCGTGGTGGCCAAGTCTAGCCGCGCACCCCTCGCCAACGCAGTCCGTACACTGGCACCGGAGGCTCCGCGCAGCGTGATCGTCGTCGAGTCCGTGCACCGAAGGTTCGGCGCCGTGCATGCCCTGCGCGGGGTCTGCTTCTCGGCAGGCCCGGTCGGTGTCTGGGGCCTGCTTGGACCCAACGGCGCCGGCAAGACCACCACGCTCCGCATCCTCTCCGGCACGCTCGCTGCCGATGCAGGCACGGTGTCCGTCGGGGGGCTCGATCCCTCCGAACCGGCGGCCCGAGTCCGACTGGGCACGCTCCCGCAGCGAAGCCCCTTGCCGACCGACCTGACCGTGCGCGAATACCTCTCGTTCCGCTGCGCACTCGCCGGCGTGCCGGCGGGGGACCGCCGCTCGGCGATCGCCCGCGAAGTGGGGCGATGCGGTCTCGATCCGGTCCAGGACCGTCTCTGCGGCAGCTTGAGTTCCGGCTTCCGCCAGCGCGCGGGCCTCGCCGCAAGCCTCGTCCACGGCCCCAAGGTCGTCCTGCTCGATGAACCCAGCGCCGGGCTCGATCCGGTCCAAGCCCCCGCATTCCGCGCCCTCCTGCGCGAGGTCGGCCAGACGGCGCTCGTGCTGGTCAGCAGCCACGACCTGCCCGAGGTCGAGCAATCCTGTGATGGTGCCGTGCTGATCGACCGGGGCGTGACCGTGGCGGAGGGTTCATTGGCCGAGTTGCGCGCCCGGGGTGCCGACGACGCGGCGTTCCTCGTCGAGTGGCGCGGGGCATCGCCGGTGCTGGGCGATGGATGGATCCTCGGTGAACAGGAACGGCTCGACGGTGGTTGGTCCCGGCAGAGGCTGCGTTCGGCACGGCCCGATGCGCACGAACGGCTCGCCGAGGCGATGCGCGGCGGCGATCGCCTGGTGCGCCGCATCGAGCGTGAGCCGGATGCACTGGAAGCCGTCTTCGCGCGCCTGCTGGGAGGCACCCGATGAGTGCGTTCATCGGGATGGTCCGCCGTGAGTGGACGGCGCTCCTGGGAACCATGTCCGGCTGGACCGTGCTGGCGGTCGTGCTGGCGATCGGTCTGCTGGTCACGCTGCAATCCGTGCTGGTCGAGGGCGCTCTGCTCGACCTTCGTCCCGCGCTCGTGGCCGTCCTGTGGTCGATGATCCTGCTCGCGCCGGCGCTCGCCATCCGCGCCACGGTGTCCGAGCGCCGTTCCGGACTCTGGGAAGTGCTGCTTGCGACGCCGGCGACGGCCCGGATCCTCACCGGTGGCCGCTGGACCGGTGCCACGATCGTCGCGTCACTGATCGTGTCGGTCGCCTGCGGTGCATGCGGCGTGCTGGCTGCACTCGCTTCGAGCCCCGACTGGGGAGCGCTCGCGGCGGCGGCCCTGGGGATCATGCTGGCGTCGGCGGCCATCATCGCCTGGACGCTGGCCATCGGCGCCGTTGCTGGATCCGCCGAGGCGGCGTATGCGCTCACGCTCGCCCTCGTCGCCGGCTGGACGATCCTCACGGGTGCCCTGACCGGTGCGTCGCTGCCGTGGCTCGCCGATGCGGGCTTTGCGCTCAGCCCGCTCCACCGGCTCGATGACTTCCTGCTCGGACTCGTCGATGCGTCGGGCGTCGTGATGTTCGTCGGGCTTGCCGCAGCGGGACTGGGCATCGCCACGGGACTCGGTGCCACCGAGGTGGCGCGTTCGTCGCAGGCAGGCGGCCTCCGGCGGTGGGGCATGCCCGTGGCCCATGGCGTCGCGTGGTGCATCATTGCGATCGCCGCCTTCGCGCTCGCGCGCAGCCCGATGCTCCGCGTGCAGGCGGATTGGACGCGCGCCGGCCTGTACGACATCGGTCCGACGACGCGTGCGCTCGTCGGTGGGCTCGAGGGCCCCTGGCGCATCACGCTGGTCGCGCCGAGCGACGCCGAGGCCGAGGTGCGCCTGCAGGTGGGGCAGGTGCTCGGAGCATTCGCTGCCGCCGCGCGCGAGGTCGGTCGCGACCTGGCCGTGGCCTCGTTCGACCCGGCCGATCCCGCCGATGCGCCTGCCTACGGCGCCTGGCTCGAGGAGCTCGACCGCCGGTTCGCGCGCGACCAGCGGGCCTACGACCAGGCGTTGCAGCGGGCCGGCGATGACCTCGATGGCTTCGAGCGCTTCGCGGCCGCGGTGCGGCCGGCGCTGCGCGAGACCGTCGCGGCCTTGCCGCCGGCGAGCGCCGACCGGACCTCGCTCGATCAGGTTCGCGCGCTCTTCGACCAGCTGTCCGAGCAGTTCCCGGCGTTCCGCTCGCGCATCGATGGCCTGCGCGTGGCCGACGGGGAGCGCCCGTTCCCCGACCGTGCGGGCGCCGTGCGCGCGTACGAGGAACTCTTCCGGGCGTGGTCGCAGCAGTTGGTGGGCATGTCGCGCGACCTCGTCGAGCGATCGGTCGGTGACGAGGTGCCCGATGCCCTGCGCGCCTTCATCGCCCAGTACGCGCGCGCCTTCGACACCGAGGGCCAGTCGCTCAGGCTTGCGCAGGACCGGCTGCTGCTGCTGCCGCAGGACGAGCCGGGTCGGCTCGCCGAAGCGATCTCGCGCGGTGCCGCCGCCGTGATCGAGGGTCCCCGCGGCGTCGCGGTGCTGCCGGGCTGGCAACTCTTCCCGGATGCAGCGGGGGATCGGACGCCCGACCGCCGGTTCCGCGGCGAGGAGGCGATCGCCGCAGCGATGCGCTCGCTCTGCTCCACCGATCGCCTGTGCGTGGTCCTGGTTCACGCGGAACAGCGCTCGATGATGAAGCCCTCGCCCAACGGCGCCGACCTCGCGGCCGTGGTCGATGCGTTGCGGCTCGGCCGGGCCGACGTGCTGGAGTGGATCGTGACGGCCGGCGGCGAACCGACGGGCGCCGAGGGTGCGCGTCGCGCCTACGTCGTCGTGCCGCCGAATGAGCGCGCGGTGGGCGAGCCGTCGCGACGGGAGCGTGAGCTGCTCTCCGCCACGCGCCGCATCATCGAGCGCGGTGATCCAGTGATCCTCTCGGTTGGTCCGAGCGTTCGTGCGCTGGCGGGCCAGGAGGATCCGTGGGCCCAGCTGGCTGCCGCGCTCGGTGCGAAGGCCGCCACCGGCGGCATCGTGGTCGATGACGTCGCGGTGGGCGAGGGTCGTCGTGAGCCGCGCAGCGACCAGCTCTTCGCCGGGTTGCTCGGTGATGGCGACCTGTCGCGTGCACTCGACGGCCAACGCCTGCGCCTGCCGTCGGTCGTGCCGCTCGAGCCCGTCGCAGGTTCGACCACGCTTGCCACCGTCGATCCCGCGCCTGGGCGTCGCATCGACCGCGAATGGCGAAGCGGTTCGCGTCGACGCGGTGACGAGGCACTCGCCGGTCCCGTGGCCGCCATCGTCGCCCACGAGCCCGTCAAGGGGCGCCGCTCGATCGTCGTCGGCTGTCCTGACTGGATGCTCTCGGCCGTCGCCGCCAGGCGTGCTTCGGTGGCCGGGGGCCACACGCCGTTGACGGATCCGGGGAACCTCGCGCTCGCCACGCAGGGAGCGCTCTGGGTCACGGGGCTCGATGACCTGATGTCGACGTCCGATGCCGGTCGTGATGCAGCCAGGGTGCAGCGGGTTGCCGGAATGTGGTGGGCGATGCTCGCACCCTTGGCCGCGCTGGCCGTGGGTGCCTCCATCGTGCGGCGGAGGGGCGCGGCATGACGTGGCCCATGGTGATCCGCCGCTGGATCGCGGCCGTGCTCCTGTCGGTGGCGGCCGTCCTGGCGTGGCGAGGTGGGAGCGGCGCGCAGTCCGTCGGGCGGATCCTGCCCGGGCTCGATGCCGGCACGATCGGACGCCTGACGGTGACCTCGCGAGGGGCTTCGTCCGTCTTCGAGGCCGATGGGCTCGCCTGGCGACAGGTCGAGCCGTATCCGTGCGTCGCCGATGCGCTTGCCATCCGCGACGCGCTCGATGTGGCCGCCGCGCTGCCCGCGTACCAGTCCTTCCCGTCGGACGCGGTCGATCGTGCGTCGCTCGGCCTCGCCGAACCTTCGGCCTCGCTCGAGGTCCGCGGTGCAGGCGGGTCCACCACCATCGTGCTCGGGCGCAGGGCACCGGCGGGCCGAGCCTGGGTCGAGGTCGACGGCCGTGTCTTCAGCACCGACGACGCCCTGCATGCGCTGGTGGCTTCGGGTGATCCGCGACGCTGGCGCGATCCGGCGCTCTTCGAGCGGCTCTCCCCGGACATCGACCGCATCACGCTGCGCCGCGGGGACGCCTCGATGGTGCTCGAGCGCAGCGGCCAGCGCTGGTCGATGCGTGAACCCATCGCGACCCGCGCCGATGCCGAGGCCGTGGGCCGATGGATCGACGCGCTCGGCCGCGTGCGCGCCGACGCGTGGGTCGCCGATCTCGCGCCGACGGGAGCGGACCTGGCGCGCTTCGGGCTCGACGCGCCCGGAGGGTCGGTGACGATCGCCACGACGGCGCGCAGCCTTCGCGACGGCCAGCTCGCGTCGACGACGGCGGAGCAGGTCGTCGAGTGGGGCAGCGTCGTCGAGCGCGGCACAGGTTTGCGCGTGGCGCGCCGGGTGGGTGTGCCGGCCGTGGTCTCGCTCGACGAGCGCGCGCTGGCGGCGATGGATCCTGCCCCCGAGTCACTGATCGACGGGCGCATGCTCGACGTGCCGACGAGTTCGATCAAGTCGATCGCCATCGATGGTCCGTCGGGCCGGTGCACGGTCGAACGGCGCGAAGGCCAATGGTTCCTCGTCGATGCGGCGCACCCCGAGGGCACGCCTGCTCGTGATCCCGCCGTCGCCTCGCTGCTGGTCGCCCTGACCGAGTCGCGCGCGTCGGCGCTCAACGAGCAGGGGGTGCCGGCTGGCCTCACCCCGACCACGGTCTCGGTCGTGGGCTTCGACGGCGCCACGCTGGGCACGCTCTCGATCGTGCGCGAGGGAACCGCCGGCCGCTTCGGGGTCGCGTGCGGTGACGGCTTGCTGCGGGTCTATTCCGAGCGCACGCTGCTGCCGCTCGACCCGGCCCAGTTCGTGCGCTGAGGCCCCGTCTCGCGCCGCAACCGCAGTTCCACGTCCACGCCGGAGCGGGCCATCGACGTCATGCGCCAACGCGTGCAGTCGTCCAGGACGGCCGGATCCAGCCCACGCACCGGTCCCGGGGCCTGGGCATCTCCGACGAGCATGGGCGCCACGAAGGCCCAGAGCTCGTCGACGAGTCCCGCAGCCATGAGCTTGCCGAGCAGTCCGCCGCCGGACTCGACCAGCACGGTGCTGACGCCCAGGCGCGCATGCAGGTCGCGCAGCAGCGCCGTGAGGCCCTCGGTGCCGTCGTCGATCGCGAGCACGTCGACGCCCAGGCCGCGCAGCAGGTCGGCGTGCGCATGGCGCTCCGCGTGCGCCCCACGCGAGCACGCCACGGTGAGCGGTGCGCGGTCGAGCGTCCGGACGAGCGCGCTGCCGGCGTCGAGGTCCAGATCCCGGTCCACCACCACGCGCCGGGCCCGTCGCAGGATGGGCGTGCCGCGTGCGGTGAGCCGCGGGTCATCGGCACGCACGGTGCCCATGCCGGTCAGGATCGCATCGACGCGTGCGCGCTCGCGGTGCACGCGGCGGCGGCTCGTCTCGCAGGAGATCCATTGGCTCTCGCCGGTGCGGGTGGCGATGGAGCCGTCCAGCGTCTGCGCCCACTTCGCCGTGACCCACGGCAGGTTCGTGGCGACGCGCTTGAGGAACGGTGCGTTCAGGTCGTCGGTCTCCGGCAGCGGGTGATGGATCGCCTCGATGCCCGCAGCCAGCAGTGCCTGCATGCCGCCGCTCGCGGTGGGATTCGGGTCGCGCGTGGCGAACACCACGCGTGACACGCCCGCGGCGATCAAGGCGTGCGAGCACGGCCCGGTGCGTCCGTGATGGTTGCACGGCTCGAGCGTGACGTAGGCCGTGGCGCCGTGGGCACGGTCGCCGGCGTCGAGCAGGGCATTCACCTCGGCATGGGCCTCGCCGCACCGGCGGTGCCAGCCCCGTCCCACCACGGCACCGTCGCGCACGATCACGCACCCGACCATCGGGTTGGGTTCCGCGCCGCCGTGGCCCCGCAGCGCCAGCTTGGCCGCCGCCAGCAGGAACCGCCGTGCGTCGGCCTCAGCCGGCATGGCTCAGTTCCGCATGCGGCTGCGCGGTGGTGGCCGGCCTGCGCAGCGCGGCAGGCTGCAGCGGCCCGGCCATCACGACGAGCACGTCATCGTCACGGCGCCCGCGGGTCCAGCTGTCGACGAGCGAGGCCACGTGCGTCGTCACGTCCGAGGGCAGGTCGCGGTGCGAGAGCGTGGCGCGCAGGTTGTCCAGCCCGAGCGACTGCCGGGCCGGGTTCTGGGCCTCGATCACGCCGTCGGTGTAGGCGATGAAGGCATCGCCCGGGCCGAGCGCGATCGTCTCCTGCTGCAGCGGGTCCTGTTCGGGCATGCCCAGCACGCCGCAGTTGGAGTCGAGCGCCCGCGGGGAACCGCCGCCCGCCGGACGGACGAACGCCGGCGGATGGGCCGCATTGGTGAAGGTCAGCGTGCCCGCCGCGGGATCGAGCTTGGCACAGATCGCCGTCGCATACGACTGGTGGCGGGACAGCACCAGTTCGCAGTAGCGGTGCAGTCCGTTCATGAGCTGCGCCGGATCGATCAGCGGATCCTCGAGCCGCAGGCGCTCGATCTCGCCAGCCAGCCGCTGCACGGCGAGGGCCGAGCGCAGCCCGTGTCCGAAGACATCGACCAGCAGCACCATGCGCGCGCCGTCCTCCCGTACCCAGGTCGCTGGAAAGTCGCCGCCCAGGTCCTGCGCGGGCTTGAAGGTGTAGCGGAACGGCACGGCAGCATCGGGCTCCTGCCCCGGGAAGATGCTCTCGTGGATCGCGCGCGCGCTCGCCAGTTCACGGCGCAGGCTCACGAAGCCGTCGCGGAACCGCTTGGTGCGGAACCGTGAGCCGTGTCGGCGCAGCCTCAGCCAGCAGAGCAGCAGCCCCGGCGCGAGCACGAACGGCAGCGCGACGGTGCGCAGGAGCGCGGCGGTCCACCACGGGGTGCCCATCTCGACGCCGTCCACGACCATCGGTGCATCGATCGGCAGCGGCAGCAGCAGGTCAGCCAGCATGTAGATGACCAGGAGCGGCGCGATCGGCTTCAGGCTCTGCTTGGGGCTCCAGGGCAGGAACAGGCACGCGGTGATGTGCCAGAAGAAGAGCGATGCCAGCGGGCTGAAGCCCTCGCGGGAGCTCAGGCCGAGGTACACGTCGAGCGCGGCCTGCGCCATGCCGACGAGGACGATCATGATGCTCGCCTCGCGGATCAACTCGTCACGGCCGTTGATCGCCCTTCGCCGGACCAGGCCGAACAGCGCCGCGATGCCCGCGATCAGGAGCGTGAGCGTGATGACCAGCCAGGTCTGCAGGCGACTCAGCGCACCGAAGGCGATGATCGTCGCCGCATCGGGGCGCGGCATGCCGCTGGGCCACCGGTCGTTGGCGAGCAGGTCGAGCGCGGTCTGCGCGCTGACTTGGCTTGCCACGATCACCGCGATGCCGATGAGTTCCCAGGCGATGTACGCGACCGCCAGCCAGAGGAACCTGCGCTTGAAGAAGCGCGAGAGCTCCACCTCGTATTCGCTGCTGAACCAGTCGCGTTCGTCGGTGGCCACGCCGGGAGGATAGTCCGGACGGCCATCGGCCCCGACGCGCGGGCGCTCCGGCCGGTGGAGCGGCACCAAGAAAAAGGGGCGCCCGAGTGGGGCGCCCCGTGGGGTTCGGTCGGTTCGGCCGCCGGACGGGCGATCAGCCCTGCTTGGCGAGGACTTCGTCCTTGAGGCGGTCCGGCATCAGGCGGTAGGTCAGCGGCTCCATGCTGCTGCTGGCGCGGCCCTGGGTCATGCTGCGCAGCGTGGTGGTGTAGCCGAAGAGTTCCGACAGCGGCACTTCGCAGTGCAGCAGGCGGGTCACGCCGCGCATCTCGCTGTCGACGATCGAGCCGCGACGGCTGGCGATGTCGCCCGAGACGTTGCCGAAGAACTCGTCGGGGGTCGTGACGACGAGCTTCATGATGGGCTCCAGCAGCGCCGGCTTGGCCTTCATGCAGGCTTCGCGGAAGGCCAGCGCACCGGCCTGTTCGAAGGCGATCTGGCTCGAGTCGACGTCGTGGTACGAACCGAAGACCAGCTCGACCTTGACGTTGATCATGGGGAAGCCGCCGATGATGCCGCTCGACGCGGCCTGGCGCACGCCGTACTCGACGCTGGGGATGAACTCGCGCGGGATCACGCCGCCCGAGATCTTGTCCAGGAACACGACGCCGTCCTTCATCTTCAGCTCCTCGGCCTCGGCTTCCTCCGGGGTGATGGGGCTGACGTTCACGGTGGCATCGCCGAACTGGCCGCGGCCGCCGGTCTGCTTCTTGAAGAGGCCGCGCACGTCCTTGGCCGTGCCGACGATCGTCTCGCGGTAGGCCACGCGGGGCTTGCCGACGTTGACGTTGATCTTCATGTCGCGGACGAGCTTGTTGCGGATGATCTCGAGGTGGAGCTCACCCATGCCGCTGATGATCGTCTCGCCCGTCTCCTCGTTGAAGTTGGAGCGGAACGAGGGGTCCTCGCGGCGGATGGTCGTGAGCGCCTCGCCGAGCTTCTTGCGGTCATCGGCCGTCACGGGCTCGATGCTCATGCTGATCACGGGTTCCGGGAACACCATGCGCTCAAGGATGATCTGGTCATCGTTGTCGCAGAGGGTGTCGCCGGTGTAGGAGTCCTTCAGGCCGACGACCGCCACGATCTGGCCGGAGCCGGTCGAATCGAGGGCGTTGCGGTCCTTCGCGTGCATCTCGTAGATGCGGCTGACGATCTCGCGCTTGCCGTTGCCCGGGTTCGTGACGCGCATGCCCTTCTCGAGCTTGCCCGAGTAGATGCGGATGTACGTCAGGGTGCCGGCCACGTCGGCGACGACCTTGAACACGAGGGCGCTGAAGGGCGCGTTCTCGGTGTGGGGGCGCGTCATGCGCTGGTCGGGGTCGCGGGGGTTCACGCCTTCGACGTCGTTGCGCTCGGTCGGGTTGGGCAGGAACTCGACGGCAGCATCGAGCACCTTCTGGATGCCGACGTACTTCAGCGCCGAGCCGCAGAGGACCGGGAAGCACTTCAGGGCGATGGTGCCCTTGCGCAGCGCGGCCTTGAGTTCCTCGACGGTCACCGATGCCGGGTCGCTCAGGAACTTGTCGGTCAGGTTCTCGTCGAGCTCGCAGATCTTCTCGACCATGCGCTCGCGCCAGACCTGCGCGTCGACCAGGAATTCCTCGGGGATCTCGCCCTCGGTCATCGTCTGGCCGTCGTCCTCGGCGTTCCAGCGGATCGCCTTCATGGTGAACAGGTCGATCACGCCCTGGAAGTCGTTGCCGTAGCCCATCGGGAACTGGATCGCGATGGCGTTGGCGCCCAGGCGGGTCAGGATGCTGCCGAAGGAGAAGTTGAAGTCGGCCCCCATCTTGTCCATCTTGTTGATGAGGCAGCAGCGGGGGACGCCGTAGCGGTC
>JBEGNG010000009.1:0-13169 GCA_041182645.1 Planctomycetota bacterium | reverse complement strand
CAGCATGGACAGCACAGGCAGCGGCCACGCACCGCGGACCGTGCCGCGCGCCATGGCGTGCTCGTCGGTGGAGCGCGGCCAGGTCGCCACCACCGCGATGACGGCCGCGACCGCGAGCGACCATCCCGACGCCGTGAGCACGGAGCGCGGGCTCGCGCCGGCGGCCTCGAGCGCACGGAGTTCGAAGCCGACGGTGCGCACCAGTGACAGGTCGAACGCCGTCGTGTCCGCCATCGTCAGGCCGGCGATCACGACGATCGCCAGGAGGATGCCGTGACGGTCCTCGCGCCAGGCCATGCACACGCGATCGAATGGGCGCACACGATCGAGCGCCAGCGCCTCGGCGGCGACCGCGCGTTCACGCAAGCCGACGATGATCGCACCCGCGATCGGCCAGAGCGTCGTCACGAGTGCCATGACGAGCGAGAGCACTCGCCAGGCCCCGACGGCGTCATGGCGGATGATCCAGCCGCCCAGCGCCCACTCGGGTGCACCGAGTTGCCACCAGGCGTACCAACATGCATAGGCGGGGCAGAGCGCCGGCAGGATCCATGCGGTCCATGACCACCACCCGCGCGGCAGGAACCCGCGCGAGGCCCACCAGCCGATGATCGACACGGCCATGCCGGTCCCGAGGCTCCATCCGACGGTCCGCACCGCCACCGACCAGGGATCGTTCGCGACGCCGAGGGGCGCCACGCCACCGGCGTCCAACGAGCCCACCTGCAGGATCGGAAGCACGGCACCGACGACCACACCGAGCACCCCCAGCACCGTCAGCACCGCCGAACCGGCGACGCCCGCGCTCACCGTCCGAGCGCCTTCAGCAGATCGGCGACGGCGGCATCCATGCGGTCGGCCGCATCCTGCACGTCGACGCGCATCGGATCGTCGGGCAGCGGATCGAGCCCCGCCGGCGCATCGACCCCCAGGGGCCAGTTGCGGCTCTCGCTCGCGGCCAGACGCTCCTGCACGCCGGCGCTGACGAGGTACTCCATGAACCACACCGCGTTGGATCGATGCGGCGCACCGGCCACGAGGCCGACGGTGTTCGGGATCAGCAGCGTGCCGCCGCCACGATCGGCGGCGGGATCATGACGCGCCATGATCCACTGCACCTTGGCGCCACGGGCCTGCGCCGCGAGCACGTCGTCGGTGTCGGTGAGCCCGATGTCGGCCTCGCCGCGCGCCACCGCATCGACCACGGCCGCATTGCCGCCGGTGAGCAGCTGCGGCTGGTTCTCGGCGAAGCCCTCGATGAACGCGTCCCAGTAGCCGGGAATCCGCAGCGAGCGCTCGAAGAACGACTGCATCGCCCCGAAGTGGCCGCGCGTCGTGCCGAACCGCGGGTCGGCCATCGCGATGCGGCCCTTCCACCACGGTCGCGTGAGGTCCATCCAGGTGTCGGGCACTTCCTCGGGCGAGACCCGGTCGGGTGCATAGACGAGCACGCGTGCGCGCGCGCTGAAGCCGAACCATCGTTGCTCCGCATCGCGGTAGGCCGCGGGCCATTCGGCGAAGATGCCCGTGGTGACGGGCTCGAGGATGCCCTCCTTGGCGAGCTGGGCCATCGCGAAGCACTCGCTGCTCCAGAAGACATCGGCACGCGGGCGGTCCCGCTCGGCCCGCAGCGCGCTCGCCAGTGCCGTGGTCTTCGTGGCCTCGGTGTCGAAGCGTGCCGCAACCTTCAGGCCGGATTCGCGCTCGAACGCCTCGATGACCGGCCGGGCCACCTGTTCATCGGCGCTCACGTAGACCACGAGGTCCGGCGCCTTGCCGCACGCGGCGAGGAGCAGCAGGGCCAGCCCAACCACGAGGCCCGCCGGCCGGCACCGACCGCCCACGAGTCGGTGCACGCCGAACGCCGCACGGCGCAGGGTTGACGACGGCATCACTTCGTCCCACCCTGGCCCGTCGACGGCGACGAAGCCGTGCCCGCGCCCTGCGGTGCACCGCCGGTCTTGCGGTCGATCTGCTTCTTCACGTCGCCGAAGTAACGACGATGCGCTTCCTTCAGGTGCGGCGGGACCGGGTCCTCGGCGGTCGCGCTCTCGGCCTTGCGCGTCACGTCGCCGGCGACCGATTGCAGGGCCGTCGCGGCCTCGCCCGTGATGGCGGGCCCTTCGACGAGTTGGCGCGCGATGATCGGCCCCTGGCCCTTCTCGACCTTCTCGCGACGCTTGACGGTGTTGGTCTTGGTGACTTCGCGCGGGGCCTGACCACCGCTGCCCTGACCGCGCTTGCCCATGCCCGCACCGTTGCCTTCGCCCTGACTGTCGCCTTCGGACTGCCCGCCCTGTGCGAGCTTGGCCGGGCCGTCACCGCCCTTGCACTGGCCACCGGCACATTCGCTGGCCGCATCCATCTGCTGCTGCGCTTCCATCTCGTCGAGCAGCTCGCTCGGTTCGCCGGCAGCGGCATCCTTCGGCTCGCCGGACTCGCCCTGCTCGCCATCCGATGGCGGGTCCTGGCTGCCCTGCTGGCCATCCTGCCCCTGCTTGCCGTCCTTGCCCTTCTGGCCCTTCTGACCCTTCTGGCCCTTCTGGCCGGATTGGCCGGGGTTCTGGCACGCCTTGCAGGCATCGCCGAGCTTCTGCATGTTCTGCTGCATCTGCTGCGCGGCGTCGAGGGCCTGCTTGAGCTGCTCCTTCTGCGCCTCGTTGAGCTGCTTCGACTGCTCGATCGCGCGCTTGAGCGCCTCGGGATTGTCGGCGAGGTTCGGGTCCACACCCGCATCCTCGAGTGCCTTGCGCAGGGCATCCTTGTCCTTCGCGAGCTCCTGCAGCTTCTTCGCCAGGGCCTCGAGGTCCTTCTTCGCCTGCTCACGCTCGGCGTCGGTCATCGAGCCGTCGTTGAGCTTCTTCTGCAGGTCCTTCATCGCCTCCTTGGCGGCGGCGATGTCCCCCTGCTTGAGTGCCTCGGTGAGCGGCGCGACCGCGCTGTCCTTGGGGACCTCAAGCGACGCGAGCGCATCCTTGGTCTGCTCCATGCCCTTGGCCTGCGCGGACTCCTTCATCGCCTCGAGCTTCTGCGCCATCTCGGTGAGGCGCTTGGCCAGTTCACGCTCCCGCTCGGCAAGGCTCTTGTCGTCCTGGCCCTCGATCGCCTCGTTCGCGCGGCGGATCTCGGCGGCCATCTCCTCGCTGAGGCGCGGATCGTCGGTCACGGTCTTGACGACCGCCTCGAGACGCTCCTTCATCGCGTCGACGCGGGACTGGCTGCCGGGATCGTTCGAGGCCGCATCGGCCTGTGCACTCGACCAGGCCGGCAGCACCATGAAGAGCGCCCAGGCCAGGGCCAGTGCGCCCGGGCCGCCCCACCAGAGGCGGGGCAACGAGAACGGCAACGCCCGGCGCCAGAGGCTGAGCAGCCCGCGCTCGCCCGCGACCTGCATCGCGTCCTGCACGGCGGCCTGCGCGAAGGGATCCTGGCGGTCGCGCACGGCCAGCGCCGTCGACAGCCGATCCTTGAGGTCGAGCCGGGCATCGATCACGCTGGCCATGGCCACCGTCGACGGCGTGCGCTCGCGCAGGGCAAGCGCGGCGAGCCCGGCCCCCACGAGCGAGGCGACGCTGACGAGCGCGAGCCACTGCGGATCACCCGCGGCATCCCAACGATCACCGATGATCTTGGCGGCAACCACCCACACGACCGGCAGCACGCCGGCGACCAGCAGCGCCCACAGGAAGGCACGCATCCACGCCTGCAGCGCGAAGCGACCCTGGCAGCGGCGGACGATGCGATCGATCAGGTCCATGGCAGTACGCTCCTCGATGGAAGGATACCCCTCCATGATCACGACGCGAGCCATCGTCATGCTGTTCGCCGCCATCCTCATGCTCGGCGGCACCCCGGCAGCGGCACAGGGCGAGAACGACCTGCAACGCCAGGTCGACGCCCTCAAGGAGCAGGTCCGGCGCAAGGACATCGACCTCCAGGTGCTGGCGGCGAAGGTGACCGAACTCGAGGCCAAGCTCGCCGATTGCGAGCGGCGAACGGCTCCGCGACCGGATGGCGCCCCCGCGCCTGCCGTACCGACCGAGCCGATGCCGGAGAAGCCTGCAGCGCCTCCGGTGGCGCCTGACCCGAGCGGTCCCGCGCCCGCCGAGCCGCTCCCGCCCCCGGCGGATCCGCTGCCGCCGGTTGCGCCCGACCAGACGGCAGCCACGGGCGACTTCGCAAGCCCCGACGCCATGCTCGACGCCGCCCGGCTCAGGCTGCGCGAGGACTTCGGTGCGCGGCTGGGGTCGAGCGACCCCAAGGAGCGTGCGGGCTACCAGCGCGACCTGAAAGGATGGACCGCGACGCTCGGTCGAACGATGCGCCGCGAGGTCGTCTGGCCCGTTCGGCTCATCGACGCCACCTCCGCACGCAGCGGCCGCATCATCGTGCAGGCGATGGTGCTCGATGCCGAGGGCCGCGAGCGTGGGGCCTGCACGATCGAACTCATGGGAGCCGCGGCGAAGGCATGGCGCTCGACGCCCGTCGCGGGCCGGCGCGTGAACCTGCGCGGCCTCGCCGCGCTCGAGTTGACGATCGACCTCGACCAGCAGGAACCCCGCCCCTTCCGCAACGATCGCTTCATCGGACCATGCCTCGAAGGCCGCGTCGTCGTGACGCAGGCCGTCCTGGGCACCTGAAAGGACCAACCACCGTGGATCAACACGACAACGTCTGCGTCTGCTTCAAGGTGAGCCTGCACAAGCTCACGACCTTCATGGAACGCGAACAGCCGGCCGTGCCCAGCCAGCTCAGCCAGTGCCTGCAGGCCGGCACCGGCTGCGGATGGTGCGTGCCGTTCCTGTGCCGGCTCCACGCCCAGCATGCCGCAGGCCAACAGCCCGATCTGTCGGTCTCGCCCGAGGAGTACGTCGCCAAGCGCGCCGCCTACAAGGCCGCCGGCAAGATCCACCAGGGCGACGAGGCAACCGACGCAGCGGGCTGGCAGCGCGGCTAGTATTGAGACTCGTTCTCAACACGAGTCCCGCGTGACCGATCCCACACCGCCCATCCGCATTCCGTTGACCCAGCTCGCGCCGGGTCGGCGCGCCACGGTGGAGTGCTCCGCACTCGATGCCTTGCCGGACGGCGATCGCTGCCTCCTGACGGCGATGGGCCTGGGCGAACGCTGTGAGGTCCGCCTGTGCCGACGCGGCCATGCCTGCATCGTGCAGGTCGACACCACGCGCCTGGGCATCGATGAACGGGTCGCCGCGCAGATCATGGTCACGCCCATCGACGACGCGACATGAGCGGGCCGGACACCGCGACGATCGCGCTCGTCGGCAATCCCAACACCGGCAAGACGACGCTCTTCAACGCGCTCTGCGGCACCCGTGCACGGACGGCGAACTTCCCGGGCAGCACCGTGGACCACCACGTCGGCCAGTGCGCGCTCGGCGGCGTCGCGCTCGAGGTCATCGACCTGCCGGGCATCTACTCGCTGGCCCTCGACCTGCCCGAGAGCGTGCTCTGCGCGGACTGCATCGATGGCCGGCTCGGCACGGTGCCCGATGCGGTCGTGCTCGTGCTCGATGCCACGAACATGCTGCGCAACCTGCAGTTCGCCAGCGCCGTGCTGCGCCGGGGGATGCCGTGCGTGGTCGCCCTCACGATGACCGATGCCGCGCGCTCGGCCGGACTCGTGCTCGATGCCGCGTCGATCGCGCGGGACCTGGGCGTGCCGGTCATCGAAGCGAGCGGACGGACGGGCCTCGGGCTCGCCGCACTCGCCGCCGCGGCGCATGACATCGCCGAACGACAGGCACCACCGATGCCTGCAGCGCCCTGCCCGGCGGCCGCACCCGGCACCGCGGCCTGCGCCGACTGGGCGGCGGGCGTCCTCGAGCGCGCAGGCGGCAGGGCCACGCGGGCCGGGACCGATGCCCTGACCGAGCGGCTCGACCGCGCGTTCACCCACCCGGTCGGCGGCATCGCTGCGTTCGTGGTGACGATGGGGCTGCTCTTCACCTCGATCTTCTGGCTCGCGAGCCATCCGATGGATGCGCTCGACGCGGTCTTCGGCTGGCTGGGCGCCCTCGTGCACGACACGCTGCCGCCCGGGCTCCTGGCCGACCTCATCGCCGACGGGATCGTGGGCGGCATCGGCGCGACGGTGGTCTTCCTCCCCCAGATCGCGCTGCTCTTCTTCCTGCTCGCCCTGCTCGAGGACACGGGTTACCTCGCGCGCGCCGCGCTCTCGCTCGACCGCACCATGCGGCGCTTCGGCCTGCCCGGTCAGGCGTTCCTGCCCCTGCTCTCGAGCCACGCGTGCGCGCTGCCGGGCATCATGAGCACACGGCTCATCCCGGGTCGGCGCGACCGGCTCGCCACGATCCTCAGCGCGCCCTTCATGAGCTGCACCGCGCGCATCCCGGTGTACGTGCTGCTGTGCGGCCTGCTCTTCGCCGGCGAACCATGGAAGGCCGGACTCGCCTTCGTCGGCTGCTATGCGCTCGGCATCGTCGCAGGTCTGGGCACGGCCTGGCTCCTGCGCCGCACGATCCTCGCCGGCGAGGGCCGCGCCATGGTGATGGAGTTGCCGCCGTACCGCCGACCGAGCGTGCGGACAGCGGTCCACGTGTCGATCGACAGGTCCCGCGTCTTCCTCCGCAACGCCGCCACCGTGATCCTCTCGATCAGCGTCGTCATGTGGTGGCTGAGCGCGTTCCCGAAGGTCGAGCCCTCCCGCGAGTCGGTCGCCCTGCGCGAGGTCGCGGCGGCCTCCACCGCAGCCGGCGACGAACTCCGCGCGGCGGAACTCGTCGCGGCGGCCGATGCCTCCGATGCCCGGGCGCAGGCCCGCGGCAGCTTCGCGGCCCGGCTCGGCGATGCCGTGCAGCCGGCGTTCGAGCCGCTGGGCCTCGATCGCCAACTCACGATGGCCGTCCTCACGAGCTTCCTCGCGCGCGAGGTCTTCGTGAACACCGTCGCGATCCAGGTCCAAGCCGGTGACGACGTCGCCGACCCGGGAACGATGGACTCGATGCGCAGCGCGACCCGCGACGATGGCTCACCGCTGTTCACGCCCGCGACCTGCGCCGCCCTGCTGGTCTTCTACGTGCTCGCCATGCAGTGCCTGCCGACCCTCGTGCTCACCGCTCGCGAGGCCGGCGGATGGCGATGGGCACTGCTGCAGCTCGCCTGGATGAGTGCGCTCGCGTGGATCGCGGGCGCGATCGCGTTCCGGATGGTGGCCGCCTGATGTCGTTCCCCGTCGATGACTGGCAGTTCTGGGCCGTCACCGCCTGCGCGCTGGTCGGCGCGTGGTTCGTGCTGCGGCCGATCCTGCCGCGCACCCTCAAGCCGCGTGCGAAGGCGCGGCCGACCCGCGCGCGCCTGACGATCGGCGGCAAGCCGCCGGACGCCCCGCTGCCCTGAGCGCGCGGCGGATCCGCGGATGCCGGACGCGGAACGATCGCGCAGTGCACCGGCCGCGCCGGATCGCGCGCGTCAGAACCTGATGACCGCGTTCACGCCTGCGGCGATCGCCGTGTCGACGTCGGGGCTGCCACCCGGATTCACGATCACCTGCACGCCGGGCTGGAGCACGAGCCCGGGCTGCACCTGGATCCCGTAGGACGTTTCGATCGTCATCTCGAAGAGCTGCGGCAGGACCGACGGATCGGTGAACTGCTCGATGCGCTGGGCCTGGCGAAGGTCGCTGCTGAACCCGCCGTACGCCACGCCGAGCGCCAGGAAATCCTTGGGCCTGCCGGCCCACGGCCCGTACGCCACGAGCCCGCCGAACGCGGACCAGGGCATCGGGCTGACCTCCTGGTCCGGCGCGATGACGACGCTGCCGAAGGCACCGAGCTGACGACCGTCGCCGACGCCGCCGAAGCGCATGAGCACCTGGTCCCCGACGAGGTAGAAGCCGTAGCGGCCCGAGGACTCCTCGGTCGATCCGTACTCCTCCACCTCGCCGCCGAGCGTGTACCCGCCCAGCTTGAGGTTGCCCGGCAGTCCGGTGTCGCCGGGCGCCTGGTTCGAGCGCAGGCCGATCTCGGCGATCCCCAGCGGCGGACCGTCCATCGAGAAGTCGAGCCCATGCTCGTCGGCCTCTGCGACCTCGGGATCGCCGTTGAAGATCCCGCCCATCAGGCAGAGCGTGTCGTTGGGCTGCACCTTCACGCGCGCGCCCCAGGTGGTCGCGGGATAGCCGAAGGGCCCCGGAGCGTTGTAGAAGATCGAGAACGGGATCGCGTTGAACGCGACCGAGGTGAACGCCCGGAAGTAGTTCGAGCCCGCGAACTCCTGGCCGTAGAGCGCATCGATCGAGAACCGCCCGGCCCGCACGCTCAGCGCGCCGTCCAGCAGGTCCTGCGTCCACGACAGGTTGGTCAGCCGCGTGCCCGGCGGCGCCACGTCGGCCGACTGGATCGGGAAGACGTTGCCCACGACGTCCTGCGAGAGCTGGTTGCCGAAGTTCCACGAGAACCCGATGTCGAAGCGGCCACCGCGGAGCCCGGCCGCACGGCCTGCATCGACCCCCAGGTCGGCACAGAGCAGGCTGTAGGTCGTGAACCCCTGCTCGCGACCGCCGACCGGGTTCCCGTAGGGATCCGTGATGAGCAGCAGCGTCGGCTCGAAGCCCGCTTCCCACAGGTCCGTCCGCACGCCGCCCCAGTCGCCCAGCAGGTAGCTCGACTGGAATCGGCGCGACGCGGCTTCGCGGTCCGATGCGGCAATCGGCACCACGGGCGTCGCAGGGGTCGGAGCCGCGGATGCTCCACCGGCCGCGCCCGCGGCGCCCTGCCCGGCCGGCACCGGAGGGGCCTGTGCATGAGCCATGGTCGCCAGCAGGCACGGCAGCATGCCCGCAACGGCACCGGAGCCGCGCACGCGCCGGCATCGGCCAGCTCCCGTGCGCAACGGCCCCGCGGATGCGGCAGCGGCGGCCTCAGGTGAGCTTCGCATACGCGGGCTTGTAGAGCACCGAACGGATCAGCGCCTCGATGTCCTTCGGCCGCTCGATGCCCGCCAGGCCCAGATCGAAGACGAGCTTCGCCACGCGCACCGCGGTGATGATCTCGGCCTCGAGGATGTCCGACTGCGGCGGATAGAGCATGCCCTGCGCGAGCATGGCCGGCGTGACCTGGTCCGCCACGCCGTGCGCAGCCTCGATGAACATCGAGTCGGTCACGCGGCGCGCCTTGGTGGCGTAGATCGCCAGGCCGACCGCCGGGAAGATGTAGAAGTTGTTGGCCTGACCGGGCACGAAGGTGGTGCCCTGCCAGTGCACCGGTGGCATCGGCACGCCCGCCGCGTAGAGCGCCTTGCCCTTGGACCAGGTGTACGCCTGCTCGGACGTGCACTCGGCGCACGAGGTCGGGTTCGACAGCGCCAGGATGACCGGGCGCTCGTTGATGCGCGACATGGCCTCGACCACCTTCTGGCTGAAGGCCCCGCCCACCGTGCTCACGCCGATGATCGTGGTCGGCTTGATGCTCTCGATCGCGGCGACGAAGTCGCGCGTCGGCGCATGCTGGTGCGCGTACGGCATCTGGAAATCGAAGAGGTCCTTGCGCGAGGACTCGAGCAGGCCGTTGACGTCGAACATGTGCACGCTCGCGCGGGCGGCCTCGAGCGTCATGCCCTCGGCCACGAGCGCCGAGCAGAGCAGGTTGGCCAGGCCGATGCCTGCGGAGCCCGCGCCGAGGAACAGGTACTTCTCGTCGCGAAGGCGCGTGCCCTTGAGCTTGGTGGCGTTGATCATGCCGGCGAGCGTGATGCCGGCGGTGCCCTAGATGTCGTCGTTGAAGACGCACGCCCGGTCGCGATGGCGCTCGAGCAGGTGCACGGCGTCGGCGCCGGTCCAGTCCTCGAAGTGGATGCAGCAGCCGGGGAAGACCTCCTGCACGGCATCGACGAACTCGTCGACGAAGGAGAAGAGCTCCTCGGTCGACGGACGGCGCTCGCGCAGGCCCAGGTAGAGCGGGTCGGCCAACAGCTGCTCGTTGTTCGTGCCCGCATCGAGGTACATGGGCATGAGGACCTGCGGCGGCACCGCGGCCGTGGCGGTGTAGAGCTGCAGCTTCCCGATCGGGATGCCCATGCCGTTGGCGCCCAGGTCGCCGAGCCCCAGGATGCGGCCGCCGTCGGTGACGCAGATGAAGCGCACGTCCTTGACGGGCCAGTTGCGCAGGACCTCCTTCACGTGGCCGCGGCGCTTGATGGAGAGGTACATCCCGCGCGGGCCGCGGAAGAGGTGCCCGAACTTCAGGCACGCTTCGCCGATCGTCGGGTCGTACACGATCGGCAGGAAGCGCGCCGGATCCGACATCAGCGTGCGGTAGAACAGCGTCTCGTCGTGGTCGAGCAGGTTCGCCAGGTACACGTACCGGTCGATGTCGCTCGTCTTGTGCGAGAGCTGCAGGAGCACGCGCCGCAGCTGCAGGTCCTCGGTCTCGGTCGCGTCGGGGACGAGGCCGATCAGGCCCAGTGCCGCGCGTTCGGCCTCGGTGAACGCCGTGGACTTGTTGAGCGAGGGGTCGTGGAGCAGGTCGATGCCGGTCTTCTTCATGGTGTGGTCCCTGGGGTGGTTCTTCAGAATCCGAAGGCCGGGCGGTCCCCCGGCAGGCGCGCACCGAGCATCAACTTCGCCAGGGCGAGGTCGGACTGGGTGGTGATCTTGATGTTCCTGGGGTCGCCCGAGACGACGAGGACGGGTTCGCCGAGCCGCTCGACGAGCGAAGCATCGTCCGTGGCGCCGTCGAGCGATGGCTGGGCGTAGGCGCGTTCGAAGAGCGAGCGCTCGAAGACCTGCGGCGTCTGGATCGCCATGATCCGCTCGCGCGGGATCGTCTCCACGACGCGCCGGCCCTTCACGCCGTCGCCGACGGGCTCGCCGTCACCGCCGCCGAGGATCGAATCGACGATCGCATCGTCGGCGCTCGCATCGAAGGTCTCCTCGGTCACGCGCTTGAGCGTGGCCGAGACCGGCTCGCCCGGGATCGCCGCACCCGACACCGCCGCGGCGGCGAACACGCGGTCGATGAGCTCCTGGTTCACCAGCGGACGCGCCGCATCGTGCACCGCCACGTGCGTGCACCCGGCGGGCACCGCCGCCAGCGCGTTGCGCACGCTCTCCCAGCGCTCGCGCCCACCCGCGACGATCGTCACGCCGTGGAAGCCGAGCTGCACGCCGTAGCGGTCGCGGAACTCGTCCACGCCGTCGGCCGGGGCCGCCACGATCACCGCGGCGACGTCGTCGCGCTTGGCGAACGCCTCGACGCTGCGCAGCAGCACCGCTCGGCCACCCAGGTCCTGCCCGAGCTTGTCGCCGAGCCCGAACCGGACGCTCTTGCCCGCGGCGGGCAGGATCACCGCAACCTTCATGGCTTCACCCCATCATCCTTCCTGAGCATCGGCCGGAGGCTGGCCGCGATCGACGTCTCGTGCAGGCGCATGCTCAACCGATCGAGGTCCTCCTTCGCACGGTGGAAGGCATCGGCGTCGACCTGGGTCGGCGAGCGCTCCGCCAGCGCGACGAATCCCTTGAGCCTGGTCAGGTGCGCCTCGAGGTCGTCGAGGTAGGCGGCGTCGAGCCCCGCGCCGGCGCGTGCGCGGGCGTCCTCGATCCAGCCGATGTCCAGCTTCGCATTCACCACCAGGTCGATCACGCGGTGCGCGTGCATGTCCTCGCGCGCGTGGGCCAGCGACTCGGCTTCCATGCGGTCGACCTCCTCGGCGGTGAGGCCGTACGCCGGAACGACCTGCACCTGGGCACGCTGGCCGCTGCGCCGTTCGACCGCGTGCACCGAGAGCACGCCGTTGGCGTCGACGAGGAACTCGACCTGCACCTGCGGGATGCCCGCCGGCATCGGCGGCAGGCCGCGCAGCTCGAAGGTCGCCAGGCTGCGGCAATCCCGCACGAGCTCGCGCTCGCCCTGCAGGACGTGGACCTTCACGGCGGTCTGCCCATCCACGCCGGTCGAGAACATCTCGGTCGCGCGCGCGGGGATCGCGCTGTTGCGGACGATCATCTTCGCCACCGCACCACCGGCCGTCTCGATGCCCAACGACAGCGGCACGACGTCCATCAACAGCAGGTCCGTCCGACCACCCGAGAGGACCTGCGCCTGCAGCGCGGCACCGAGCGCCACGACGATGTCCGGATCGAGCGCGGTGTACGGCTCGACGCCGAAGATCCGCCCGGCGAGCGCACGCACGGCAGGCACGCGTGAACTGCCGCCCACGAGGACGACGCGGTCGATCTGCGGCGACCCGGCATCGGCCAGCGCGCGTCGGCAGCAGGCCGCCATGCGGTCAAGCAGCGGCGTGGCGAGCGCCTCGAGCGTGGCGCGGTCGATCGTCAGCTCCCATGCGCCGTGCCCGTGCATCACGGGTTCGCGGGCCTGCTCGGCCGACGACAGTGTGCACTTGGCGCGCTCGGCCGCGGCGCGCAGCAGTTCGAGGCCGTGCGGCGTGGCGGGCGCACCGAGCCAAGCCTCGTACGCGGGCAGCGCCTCGCGCACGATCGCCTCATCGAGGTCGTCGCCGCCGAGCGCGGTGTCGCCGGCCGTCGACAGCACCTGCAGGAACTCGCCGTCCAGGCCCGTGCCATCTCCCGGGATCACCGACAGGATCGTCACGTCGAAGGTTCCGCCGCCGAGGTCGAACACCGCCACGGTCTCGGGCGAGCGGTGGCCGCGGCCGATGCCGTAGGCGAGGGCAGCCGCCGTCGGTTCGTTGACGATGCGGACGACCTCGAGCCCGGCGAGCCGAGCGGCATCGCGCGTGGCCTGCCGCTGGCCATCGTCGAAGTAGGCAGGCACGGTCACCACGGCGCGGCGGACCGGACCACCCAGCTCCGCGGACGCCACGCGAACCAGTTCCCGCAGCACGTGCGCCGAAAGTTCCTGGGGCAGCATGGCGCGTCCTGCGACCTCCACCGCCGCGAGCCCCCGCGGACCCTCGACGACCCGAAGCCCGTGCGGCGCGCCGGCATCGCGAACCTCGGCGGCCGAGCGACCGATGAGTCGCTTCACGCTCGCCGCGGTCGAGTGTGCATGGACGGCGCGCTCCGACTTGGCGCGCTCACCGACGACGACGCCCTGCGCATCGACCCGGATCACGCTCGGCACGAGCCCGCGCCCGGGGCCGAGCACGCGCGGCCCCCGGGCATCGGCAAAGGCCACGAGTGAATTCGTGGTGCCCAGGTCGAT